>CAYTYG010000062.1:0-12553 GCA_964441515.1 uncultured Treponema sp. | reverse complement strand
GGAAATGGGAAGCTTTAGGGATTTTCTACGGAACAATATCCGGCAATACGCGATGCTCATCGCGCTGGTCTTCATCATGCTCTTTTTCCAGGTCTCCACCCAGGGAGTCCTGCTGGTTCCGATGAACGTGACCAATCTCGTGCTGCAGAACGCATACGTATTCATACTCGCCATCGGAATGACGCTCTGCATCCTCACGGGCGGCAACATCGACCTTTCCGTCGGTTCCGTCGTGGCCTTCATCGGGGCCCTGTGCGGAACCTTCATCATCACGATGAAGATGAGCGTGACGATAGGCATCCTGCTATCCCTCGTCATCGGCCTGGCCATAGGGATCTGGCAGGGGTACTGGATAGCCTTTGTGCGCCTGCCGGCCTTTATTGTCACCCTGGCGGGCATGCTGACCTTCCGGGGCCTTACGGTGTTCATGCTCAAGGGCTTGACCATAGGCCCCTTCCCCGAGGTCTTCCAGCAGATAAGCTCCGGGTTCGTTCCGGACCTGATCGGCGGGGAGGAATCGGAACTCAATATCACCGCCCTGATAGCGGGAGCCGCGGTGGCCGTTCTGTATGTCCTGGGCCAGCTTAGGCAGCGCGTGTACCGGAAGCTCAACGGCTACGAGAGCACGTCCTTCTCCCTCTTCCTGGTTAAGCTTATCCTCGTGATCGGCGTGATCATCCTCGCGGCTCTCTGGCTCGCGATGTACCGAGGCCTGCCCGTCATCTTCATCATCATCGGGGTTCTGGTGATAGCCTATTCCTTCTTCACGACAAGGACGGTTCCCGGCCGGTACCTGTACGCGATGGGAGGGAACGAGAAGGCGGCCCAGCTCTCGGGCATCGACACGAACAAGGTCCTCTTTTTCGCCTACGTAAACATGGGAGTTCTGGCCGCCATCGCGGGAATCGCGGTCTCCTCGCGTCTCAATGCCGCTTCCCCCCTGGCGGGGCAGAACTTCGAGCTGGACGCCATTGCGGCCTGCTTTATCGGCGGGGCCTCGGCGAGCGGGGGCATCGGAACCATCATCGGAGCCATCATCGGAGCCCTGGTCATGGGCGTCCTGAATAACGGCATGTCCATTATGGGCATAGGCAGCGACATCCAGCAGGTCGTGAAGGGGCTCGTTCTGCTGGCCGCCGTTGCCTTCGACGTGCTGTCCAAGAGGAAGGCCCGGTAAGAAGCGGGAAGGGATGGCGGAGGGCCCCTACCTCCCCAGCCTTCCGTAGACCTCGCGGACGAGGCTCTCGGTCTCCGGCCAGCCCAGGCAGGGATCCGTCACGGAGAGACCCGCCGCCAGGAGGGCTCTGGGCGCCAGGTTCTGGCGGCCCGTCTTCAGGTAGGTTTCCAGCATCACCCCCCGCACAGGGACTCCCCGGGCCCTCTGCCGCAGGGCTCGTAGGATCACCGCGCGCTGGCTTCGGGGATTTCCGCGGGAGTTGTCATGGCTGGCGTCCAGGATCACGGCGGGAGCGAGCCCCGCGGCGCGCATACGAGCGGCCGCATGGGAAGCCCGCCGGTCGTTCGGACGCCCGCCCCCGCCCCGGAGCACCACGTGGACGGAGGGATTTCCGGGGGCGGGAAGCTCGTCCATCCTGCCGTCCCTGCCCGGGACGAGTACGGTAGTCGTACGGGAAGCGGCCAGGCATGCGTTCACGGCCCCCTCCGGATCCCCGGACAGGGCGTTCTTGAAGCCGCAGGGGCAGGGGAGTGCCGCGGCCGCCTCCCGGAGAGCCTGGGATTCCACCCCCTGGGGGCCGACGGAAGCCCAGGAGAGGGTGTCCGCCCAGTAGGGCCAGAGCAGGGGGCTGACGAGTTCTATCCCGACGGGTAGTCCCAGGTTCGCCACGCCCGCGAGGACGGCCCGGGCCTCCCGGAGGCCGACGGAGGCGCCCCGGGACTCGTCCAGTTCCGGGTCCCGGGCCATGCCCCGCCAGCCCAGGGACGCCCGGCTCTTCTCCACGTAAACCCGCATGGCCAGGATCAAACGGTCGCCGGTCTCGGTCGCAAGCGCGGCGAACCTTCCGGCAATATCCAGGGTTTCCTCCCGGTTATGGACGGAACAGGGCCCCGCCAGGAAAAGAAGGCGTCCGTCGGTTCCGGCGAGGACGGCGGCGACGGCGGCCCGGAATTCCTCGATCCGGACCCGGGCTTCCCGGGATACCGGAAACTCGGTTTGAAGCTCTTCGGGAGAAGGAAGGCCCATGATTCCGGATTACCCTTCATCCCGCTCGATGGGAAGGGTCATGCAACGGGCGCCGCCCCCGCCCCGTGCGAGTTCCACGCCCTCGAAGCCGACGACGAGGCGGCCGTATTTCATGGGATCCTGTCCGGACAGGAAATCCCGGGAAGCCTTGATCTCGAATCCTTCCCGGGCCAAGGCTTCCAGGGTGCGGGAATTGCAGGAATAGAGGATAATCTTTCCGGGGGCGAAGGCAAAGCTGTTCGCGCCGCTCATCCACTGTTCCCTGTCCTGGAACACCGGGTCGTCCCCTCCCGTCAGGATGGGTTTCAGGTCCAATCCCGCGGACTTGAGCCCGGGAAGCAAGCCCTCTTCCTCGCGAAGGACCGATTCCTTTCCGGGAGCGGCCTCCACGCGGACCACACGGCACTTGCGTCTTCCAAGGATGACCGGCTCATGGACCAGGCACGCGTCGCGGTCGATCATGGTGAAGGCCATGTCCAGGTGGATGGTGGCCCGTTCCAGGGGAAGGCAGACAGCAAGGAAGGTGACGGGTTCCCGGAAGCGGTCCGCCGCGGCCCGGGCAAGGGCGTCCAAGCCCCGGGCGCTGGTTCGTTCGGATACTCCGATGGCCACGACGTTCCGAGTCAGGACCTGGAAATCCCCGCCCTCGAAATGGAATCCGGCTTCCCTGCGGGCAGGTCCGTCCAGGAGAAGCGGGAAGCGCGAGAAGTTCGGGTGATGGGTGAAGACGAAACGGTTGACCAGGGACTCCACGACGCGAACATCGAATCGCATGGCGCAGACGGCGGGGGCGTCCCGGTACACGAAGGCGGCGTCCCGCATGAAGTACATGTTGGGAAGCGGGGGGATGTCGAAGTTCCTTCCCCGAAGGTAGCGCTCCAGGAGCACGTGCCGGGCCGGAAGGCCGTGAATCGCCGCCTTTGCAAGGTCCTCCGGCTTCATAGCAAAGAGCTCCTCGCTACGGTGCTCCGCCCCGTATACGCCCGCCAGCAGGTCCGAAAATTCCCTGCGGGAAGCGTCGTCCACGAGGGATTCGGCCAGGAGATCGCGGATCTCCACGGTGCGGGAGACGAGGGAGAGAAACCGTTTGAGTTCGGAGTGCTCTCCGTTCACGACGATCAGGGGGATGATATCGTTGTAGAGGTCCGCCTCCGCGTCCTTGGGGCCCATCCGCTCGACTTCCTCGCCGGGTGTATGCACGATGACGCGCCGGAGCCTTCCTATCTCGGAGCAGATGGATAGAGTTCCGTCCATGGTTCCCTCCTTGTTGCGCTGGGAACGCCATGATACCCGAACCGGTACGCAATTGCGAGATGCTTAAGAACTCAAGACCGTTCCTGCGTCAACTGCAGCCAGTTGTGCTCCCGCAAGTCTCGCATTTAAGGCAGGTGCCGTTGCGAACCAGGGTAAGGTGGCCGCAGACGGGGCAGGGATCCCCCTCGTAGCCTTTGAGCCGGGCGGTCCTGGGCTGGCTCTGCCGCGCGGACGCCGGCTCCGGCTTCCTCTCCGTCTGCGGGGGGGCCAGGCTCACGTGTTGATTGCGCTCGTGTCCGTTCTGGGTCGCCGTGGCTATCAGGTCTTCGGGCTTTACCTGCCCGAGGTCGTAGCGGTTGAGGTACGTGATAGCCAGGTCGCGGAAAACGTAGTCCAGGACGCTCGTGGAGATCTTGATGAGGTCGTGGCCCTGTACCATCCCGTTGGGTTCGAAGCGGGTGAACGTGAAGGCGTCCACGAATTCCTCCAGAGGCACCCCGTACTGGAGCCCCAGGGAAACGGATATGGCGAAGGAGTTGAGCAGGGAGCGGAAGGCCGCGCCCTCCTTGTGCATGTCCAGGAATATCTCCCCCAGGGTTCCGTCGTCGTATTCCCCGGTGCGCACGAAAACCGAGTGGCCGCCTATCTTGGCCTTCTGGGTGTACCCGGAGCGGCGGTTCGGTAGGGAGGTGCGGGTCTTCGCGGAGAACCGTACGGAGTCGGGGGACGCTTCCTGCGCGGGAACCCGGGGCGCGGCCTCCTCCCCCGGGTCGGTCTGCAGACCCAGGAGGGCGTCCGCGATGGGGTCCGAGCCCGGGGCAAGGGCGGACAGGGGCTGGGAAAGCTTGGAGCCGTCCCGATACAGGGCGATGCTCTTCAGCATGCTCTTCCAGGCCAATAGATGGGCGCCCTTGACGTCCTCCGTGGTGGCGGTGTTCGGCATGTTGATGGTCTTGGAGATGGCACCGGAGACGAAGGGCTGGACCGCGGCCATCATGGCCACATGGGCCTTCCAGTCTATCGAGCGGGTTCCCCGCCGGCCGGAGGGCGTGGCCGTGTCGAAGACCGGATAATGGGCCTTCTTGAGCCGGGGAGCCCCCTCCAGGCCCAGGGTGCCGCAGGCGTAATCGTCGGCCGCCGCGATCTCCTTGTCCGTGAAACCCAGGTGCCGGAGCAGGGAAAAGCCGGGAAGTCCGTAGGTCGCCTCGGGAATTCCCAGGGCCTCGAAGGCTTCCTTTCCCAGGATGTAGGGGGTGAAGACCCCCTCTATTCCGATGGCGTCCCGGAGGGAAGCCTCGGCCTTTTCCAGGGCCCCTTCCGGAAGCCCCTTTTCGGCCAGCCGGGCCCGGTTGACCCCGGGACCCTCCGCCAGGGTTGCCCGGCCTACGCAGTACTCCACGATCTCCTGTACGGCGTCCTCGCCGTACCCCAGGGCGCGCAGCGCGGGGGGGACGCTTCCGTTTATGATGCGGAAATAGCCCCCTCCGGCCAGTTTCTTGAACTTGGCCAGGGCGAAGTCCGGCTCTATCCCCGTAGTGTCGCAGTCCATGAGGAGCCCGATGGTGCCCGTAGGGGCGATGGCGCTCACCTGCGCGTTGCGGAATCCGTGGGCCTGCCCGAGCCTCAGGGCCTCGTCCCAGGCTTCGCAGGCGGCCTTGCGGATATCCCGGGGACAGAGCTTGCCGTCCAGGGCCTTCGGCGTCACGGTGAGCCCCTCGTATTCCTCCGGAGAGGCCCCGAAGGCCGCGCGTCGGTGATTGCGCAGGACCCGGAGCATGGCATCCCGGTTCGCCTCGTATCGGGCGAAGGGGCCGTTCTCGGCGGCCATCCGGGCGCTCTGGGCGTAGCCTTCCCCGGTCAGGATCGCGGTTACCCCCGCGGCGACGGCGCGGCCTTCCTCCGAATCGTACGGAAGGCCCATCACCATGAGCAGGGCCCCGAGGTTCGCGAAGCCCAGCCCGAGGGTGCGGAAATCGAAGCTCTTGCGGGCTATCGGGCGGGACGGGAACTGGGCCATGGCGACGGAGATCTCCAGGATCGTTGTCCATAACCGTACGGCGTGGCGGTATCCCCCCACGTCGAAGGAACGCTTGTTGCCGTCGTAGAACGAAAGAAGGTTGAGGGAGGCCAGGTTGCATGCCGTGTCGTCCAGGAACATGTACTCCGAACAGGGGTTGGAAGCACGGATCTCGCCGTCCTCGGGGCAGGTATGCCATTCGTTGACGGTCCCGTGGAACTGGAGCCCCGGGTCGGCGCAGGACCACGCCGACTGGGCGAAGCGATCCCAGAGGGCCCGGGCCTTGACGGTCTTCATGGGCTTTCCGGAGGTCCGGGAGATGAGGTCCCAGTCCTTGTTTTTAACCACCGACTCCATGAACTTGTTGGACACCCGCACGGAGTTGTTGGAGGATTGTCCGCTCACGGTGTTGTAGGCTTCTCCCTCCCAGGCCGTGTCGTAAAGAGGGAGTTCCGGCAAGCCCTCTCCCTGGGCCAAGCGGCGGAGGCCCTGGTAGAGGAAGGCGGCCGGAATCCCGGCGTGGAGAGCGTCCAGGGCAGCCCGGCGAAGGGCGGGGTTCTCGTCCAGGGAGCAGCGGGCGCCGGCCGGCAGGTCCGCCCGGTCCGCGGCGTCCCGCACCCGGCCCATGTGATGCCGTACCAGGGCGCTTCCGGCCGCCATACAGGCGACCTTGTACTCCTCCCGGGGCTTCCAGTCCACGAAGGCCTCTATGTCCGGGTGGTCCGCGTCCAGGATAACCATCTTGGCGGCCCTGCGCGTCGTACCGCCGCTCTTGATAGCCCCGGCGGAACGGTCCGCTATCTTCAGGAACGAAAGGAGCCCCGAGGAGACCCCTCCCCCCGAGAGAGGTTCCTGGGCCCCCCGAAGCCGGGAGAAATTCGAGCCCGTGCCGGACCCGTACTTGAAGAGCCGCGCCTCCCGGGTAACAAGATCCAGGATGCCCCCCTCGTTCACCAGATCGTCCTGTATGTCCAGGATGAAGCAGGCGTGGGGCTGGGGCCGGGCGTAGGCGCTCGAGGATTTTTGGACCTCGCCGGTGGCCGGGTCCACGTAGTAATGCCCCTGGGCGGGTCCCTCGATGGCGTACACCGAGTGCAGGCCCGTGTTGAACCACTGGGGGGAGTTGGGGGCCGCCATCTGGCGGGCGAGCATGGCGCAGGTTTCCTCGTAGAAAGCCCGGCCGTCCTCCTCCGTATCGAACCAGCCCTCCCGCTTTCCCCATTCCAGCCACGTGAAGGCGAGGCGGTGGAAGACCTGGCGGGCGTCGTGCTCGGACCCGGGCTTGGGGGAGGGGCCCGCAAGCGCCCGCTGTTCCTCCGGCACGAAGGCCTCCCAGGACCGTTCCCGGTCCTCCGGCACCCCGGCCTTGCGGAAGTATTTCTGGGCTATAATATCCGTGGCGATTTGGCTCCACCCGGCGGGTACGACTACACCGTCCATGTGGAAGACGATCCTTCCGTCCAGGTTGCGTATTTCCGAAATCCTGCGTTCCCAGGTTATACCTTCGTACGGTCCGCGTCCCGTTTTCGTGAACCGGCGCTCGATTTTCATCCAGATCTCCTCGGTTGATGCGGTTTCATCCCATGCTGTACATGCACCACAATATATTGTATCGATCGGCACGGATTCGTCAATAGGTTGTATGGTAGCGGGGAGTTTACAAATCCTGGACGGCCCGGCGTCCTTCGGCATTGCCTTCCTTAGGGGCGGAGTGTACACTCCCCGTTAAGGGGGCGCCCGAAAGCGTTCTACGGGGGCATGGGGACCGATCGCCCTAGACGCCGGAACGGGCTCCCGCTAACGGCCCCCCGATCGGCGGCCGATACTGGTAATGCGATGACAGCCATAGCGATAATAGACTGCACGGGAATCCGGGAACTCGCCCTCTCCCCCCTGGCCGGAGGGCCGTCCGCACTGGAAAGGGTCCTTTCCGCGGTCCGGTCCCTGAAGGAAGTGGAGTCCGCCGTCCTTGTCTCCGACCGGGACATCCCGCAAGCTCCGTCCCCGGTCCTGAGGGTGGATGGCGCGGGGGCGGGAGCCTTCCTCCGCGCCGTGGAGAGGATGCTGGGGGAAGCGGAGGACAGGCCGAACGTCCTCCTCCGGGTGCGCGGGGACGCGCCCCTCTTCGATCCGGTCCTTGCTTCCCGCATGCTCGCGGATTGCCGCCGGTATCGGGCCGAGTACTATTTCGCGGACGGCTACCCGGTCGGAACGGCCCCGGAAATCCTGAATCCCCGCATCCTCCCCGCCCTGATCGCCCTGGCCGAAGAAAAGGACGAACCCCTCGGGGAGGAAGGATTCTTCGCGGTGCTTCAGAAGGACATCAACTCCTTCGACCTCGAGACGGAGATATCCCGGCTCGATCTCCGGGAATACAGGCTGTCCCTGACCTGCGATACGCGACGCAACCGCCGGGTCTGCGAACGGCTCCTGGAGCTGGGAGCCCGGAGCGCCGAGGACATCCTGAACATCGTTCCCGGCAACCTCGACATCTTGAGGACCCTGCCGGCCTTCGTCTCCGTGCAGATCTCCGGCGGGTGCCCCCAGGCCTGCTCCTACTGCCCGTATCCCCTGTTCGGGGGGGATATCCTCGGGCGCGGGGACTTCATGGCCCAGGATTCCTACGCCCGGCTTATGGACGGGGCGGCCGAGTATTGCGGCGACGCGGTGATAGACCTCTCCCTCTGGGGGGAGCCTTCCCGGCATCCGGACTTCCCCGCCCTGGTGAAATCCACCCTGCGCCACCCGGGACTCTCCCTCATCGTGGAGACCTGCGGAATAGGGTGGAAGGACGAGGTTCTGGAGAAGGCGGCTTCCCTGGCGGACGGAAGGATGGACTGGATCGTGTCCCTGGACGCCGCGGACGAGGAAGCGTATTCAAAGCTTCGGGGGCCGGGCTACCGGGAAGCCGTTTCCCGCGCCGAATGCCTGATGCGGCTCTTCCCGGGGCGCGTGCACGTCCAGGCCGTCCGCATGCTGGAGAACGAGGCGGGCCTCGAGGACTTCTACCGCGGGTGGAAAGCCCGCACGGAGAATGTCATCATACAGAAGTACGACTCCTTCTGCGGCGAGCTGCCGCCCCGGGCCGTGGCGGACCTCTCGCCCCTGGAGCGCAGGCCCTGCTGGCACCTGGCCCGGGATATGAATGTCCTGCTGGACGGGAGCGTCCCCCTGTGCCGGGAGTGCTGGACCTTGGAGCGGCCTTCGGGGGCCGTCTTCCTGGGCAACGTCTTCCGGGAGGGTTTCGGGCCCGTATGGGAAAAGGGAGCGCCTTGGTTCCGGCGCCATATCGAGGGGGATTACCCCGCCATCTGCGAGCGGTGCGATGAGTACCATACCTTTAACGCTTAACGACCGGCCGATTCCCTATACCGTCGTCGGGGGACGCAAGGGCAAGGCCGGCCCCGAGGGCCTGCCCGTCTCCGTCGTGCTCCTGAACCGCGGGAACCGGCTGTACCGGGCGCAGCTCCTCGCGGAGCTGGAGCGGGTGGGTTTCGATTCCATCCTCTCGATGGAGTCCGGGGCCGACGACCCGGAGATGGAGTCCCTGGCCTCCCGATTCCCGAGGGTCCGGTTTCTCCTGCTCCAGCAGGACGCGACGGCCGGGGAGCGGATCAACATCGGCATGCGGGAATCCCGCGGACCCTTTGTGTTCGTACTCTGGAACGACCAGCGGCTCTCCACGGCCGCGCTCTCAAGCCGTTTTTTCGAGCGGATTGCGGAACAGGATTTTCTTTGCACCGCTCCCTTCCTCTCGGCCCGGGACGGGAGCCCGGTTCCGTCCCTACTGGCCCCGGCCTTCGAGCGAAACGGGCTTCGGGTCCTTGCCCTGCCGCCCCAGAGGGACGGGGACAAGACCCTATTCCCCTTCGACGGTTGCGGTATCTACTCCCGGGATAAATTCATCCAAACCGGCGGCTTCGACGGAACCATTCCCGACCCCTGGTGGCAGAAGATGGACTTCGGCTTTCGGGCTTGGCTTTGGGGAGAGGAGATACGCATGGCCCAAGCCCTACGGGTGGGCTACGCGGAGCCGGCTCCCCTGGAGGACACCACCCCCGGAGAGTCCTACGGACGTTTTTTCCTCAAGAACCTCGCGGTTCGGGTCCGGGAGGAGGGGGGAAAGGTTCCCCTGGCCGCGTTCCTTCCCTTCCTTGCCCGGGCGTCCCGGAATCCCTTCCCGGCGGTGTCGGAATTCCGGGAGGCCCGGGAGTGGGTTCGGATCAACCGTTACCGATTCCGCTGCGACGCCCGGAGCGTCGTGGACCTCTGGGAGCCGGTCGGCCCATGACCGGAATCGTGCTCCAGGCCCGCCTGGGCTCAACCCGGCTTCCCCGCAAGGCGCTTCTTCCCTTCGGAAGCGGAACCCTTCTGGAATCCGCCCTGCGTAGGCTTTCCCGGGTGGAAGCGGAAGTCCGCGTGCTCGCCACGGAGGGGAAAAGCGCCCGGGAGCTGAGGCCCCTGGCGGAAGGTCTGGGATTCGTTCTCTTCGTGGGCCCCGAGGACGACGTTCTCGCGCGGTACTGCGGGGCGATCCGGGAATTCCGCTTGGACACCGTGGTGCGGGCTACGGGCGACAACCCCTTCGTGAGCCCCGAGGCCGCGCAGGATCTCCTGGAAGACGGGGGCGCCGAGAAGGCCGACTACGCAGCGTACCGGAGCATGCCCCTGGGTTTCGGGGTTGAGGTCGTGCGGGCCGCCGCCCTTTTGGAGGCGGAGGCCGAAGCCCGGGATCCTTTCGAGCGCGAACACGTCTGTCCCTTCCTGTACCGGCGTCCGGAACGGTACCGCGTTTATCAGCCGGAAGCCCCCGAATACTTACGGGCGCCCGAGGCGCGCATCACCGTGGATACGGCCCGGGACTACGAACGTGCGATAGCCGCGGCAGCCGCTTGCGGTGAGGACCCTCCCTCCGCCGTCCTGGCCCGGTGGCTGCGGGGCTCGGCGGAAAAGGCCTAGGTTATATGCCCAAGTTTCTCTTCGTCCCCTCCACAGTCCGGGGCAACGGATCCGGACACTTGGTCCGATGCCTCTCCTGGGTACGGGAATTCGACGGGATTCCCGGTTCCTCCGCCGCTCTCTTCCTTCCCGGGAAGGGCGCGCCGGAATTCCGGACACGGTCGGAGATAGAAAAGGCGTTTCCGGACCGCCTCAAGGGCCTGCGGGTCGTCGACGCGGCGGAAAAAGCGGACGGTTGGGATTTCCTGGTGTTGGATCAAAGGACCGTCAGCCGGGGGGAGGAAGAGCGCTGGAGGTCCCTGGCACCCACGATAGCGCTGGACGAGGGCGGACCGGCCTTCCAGTCCGCATCCTTCTGCGTGGATACGCTGCCCAGGCCGGAGTATTCGGCCGTCCGCGGCGCGGACGCCAATCTACGGTCCGCGGGCTTCCTGGACCTGCCGGAACGGAGACGGGAGGCTCCCCCGGAGCGGATTGAGCGCGTACTTCTGACCTTCGGGGGGGAGGATCCGGGGGAGCTCGGCCCTCGTACGGCGCGGGCTCTAGTGGCCGCGGGGCTCTTCCGCCCCGAGGCCCTGACCCTGGTGCGGGGAGCCCTCCACGAGGGGAGCGCGGCGATTCCGGAGGGAGTCCGGGTGCTGGAGGCACTTCCGGATCTCAAGGAGTCCCTGGTTTCCTGGGACCTCGTGATCACCCAGTTCGGGTTGACGGCCTTCGAGGCTGCCTGGGCCCGGTGCGCCGTCATCCTCGTGAATCCCGGCTCCTACCATTCCGCCCTCGCCCGCAGGGCGGGCTTTGCCCGGGCCGGGGAGGGGGAGCCGGACGCGAAAGCCTTTGCCTCCCTGCTGGAGGCCCCGTCTCGCCTCGCTTCCTTGGCTCCCGGGACGCTGCCGGATCGGCGGGAATCCCTCCCGAGGCGTCTTGCCGCCCTGGGTACGGGCTCATCCGGAGTCTGTCCCGCCTGCGGGGCGGCCGGAAGGGAGGCCCTGGCCCGCTACCCGGGGAAGAGCTATTTCCGGTGCTCGGGCTGCGGCCTTATCTACAGGGAACTCTTCGCCGGACGCGTTAACCCCTACCGGGAGGCTTACTTCTTCGAGGAATACCGGAAACAGTACGGTCGGACGTACCTGGAGGACCTCCCCGCCCTGAAAGCCTTCGCCGCCCGGAGGCTGGACATCCTGGAGCGGCTCCTGCCACACAGGAGCAAGGGCCGGCACCCCACCGTGCTGGACGTCGGCTGCGCCTACGGGGCCTTCCTGGCGGAAGCCACGGACCGGGGTTGGGACGCGCGGGGCACGGACGTCGCGGATACGGCGGCCGCGTACGTTCGGGAGGAACTCGGTCTTCCCGCCGAAGCCGGGGACTTCCAGGACCCATCCTTTCGTTCCCGGCTGGACTCGCCCGTGGACTGCCTTTCCCTCTGGTATGTGCTGGAGCACTTCGACCGGCTGGGGGGCGTCCTAGCGGCGGCCGCCTCCATGGTGAGGCCCGGGGGTATTTTCGCGTTTTCGACACCCTCCGGCTCGGGAGTATCGGCCCGAAAGGACCCGGCGGAGTTTTTCGAGCGGAGTCCGGACGACCATGTATCCGTATGGGAGCCCCGGCGTACTCCGGGCATCCTCCGGCGTTGGGGCTTCCGGGTGGAACGCCTGCGCGTTACGGGCCACCACCCCGAACGCTTTCCCGGTCTTCTGGGAAGGCCCGGATGCGAACCGCTTGCGGGGGCGGCTTCCCGGATTCTGGGGCTGGGGGATACCTTTGAGTGCTACGCCCGGAGGATGAAGGACGACGGGCCTTGGGAGGCAACGTGAGGACTGTTTTCGTGTTGGGAGCGGGGATTATGCAGATCCCCGCCCTGCGCATAGCCCGGGAGCGGGGATGGCGCGTGATAGCTGCGGATGGGAACGAACGGGCCCCCGGAGTCGGGTTGGCCCATCATTTCGAGAATATCGACCTGAAGGACAGGGAAGCCTTGGAGAAGGCGGCCCTGCGCATACAGGCCACGATGGGCCTGGACGGAGTGATGACCGCGGGCACGGATTTTTCCGCCTCCGTGGCCTGGGTGGCGGAGCGCCTGGGGCTTCCGGGCATATCCTACGAGACGGCCTTGAACGCCAGCG
>CAYTYG010000061.1:0-12684 GCA_964441515.1 uncultured Treponema sp. | reverse complement strand
TAGATCGGCAGCGCGCCCATCACCAGGGCCGCAACCGCCTCGCGCCGGTCGGCACATCCTTGGGGATGGGTCATGGTTGTTCCTCCGTCATCCGATCGTGCAACAGGAGCCGCCCCCGCGACAGCCGCTGCCGGGCCGCCACTTCGCTGATGCCCAGTGCCTGGGCCACGGACGCCGTACTCTGGCCGTCGAGGTAGTACAGGCTGATCGCTTCACGGTAATCAGCTGGCAGCTTGGACAGGGCGACATGCAACTGCTCCAGCCGGGGATCGCTGACCCGGGCGTAGGTGGAGTAGTTCCGGATCTCGATCTCCTTCATGATGAGCTGGGACCTCAGGTCCGCCAGGGTTGCCGCCTGGGAAACGCTCAGCTCCTCCGCGTTCAAGACCCCGTAGCGCCGCTGGAGCTCCTTCTGCCGGGTCTGAAGCCGGTCGATGTCGGACTTCACCTCCAGGAGCTTTTCCTCCAGTATCTTCCGGGTCCTCTCCTTGGCTAGGCCACGGTTCTGGATGAACCATTCGTTCAGGAGCTCCACGGTCCGGTTCACGATGTCCCGGGAGAAAACCGGGTCCTTGTCCTCGAAGAAGATCCGGAGGCTTCCGGTGTTCCTGGAAAACTGGGTATGGAGGCTGTTGATCAGTATGGTCCGGGACCGGGTCTTAAAATCCTCTTCTATCTTATATTTATCGACAAGCTTGAATTCCTCCACCAGCCGGTCCAGGATCGTGCGGCTGTAGAGGATCTCCAGGAGCATGTCTCCGTTGTTGAATCCGGCGATAGGCCGGTTCTGGGAACCGGCGCCCAGGGCGGCCAGTATGGAATCCGCTATGTCGCTCTGCTCGTTGGGCCGGATGAAGAGGATGGCCTCCGCCGTGTAGGTGTTGGGAAGCGGGCTTTCCTCCGGGGGGAGAAGGATGCTAACCAAGGCAAAGGCAAAGACCGCCGCGGTAACGACCCCCGTGAACCCCAGGATGATCCATTTGCGGCGCCGGAGTATCTCGAGGTAGTAGGCGGCGATTTCCAGGAAGGTTTTTTCCTCGTCCAAGGTCCGTACGGCCCCGCCGGGTTTCTTATCCATGGCATTTACTATATCCGTCCCGGGTTTTTGAGTAAAGGTGCGGCGGGAAGTGTGGAATAAAAAAAGCGGTGTATGCTACAACAGATCCGGTAAAACATAGGAGTTCGAGTTAAGGAGCCTCATTGAAAACCATAGGATACCTCTGCAGCGAATTCCCAGCCCTTTCGCATACGTTCATTTCGCGGGAAATCTCGATCCTGGAGAAAGAGGGCTTTCATATTCATACCGCGACAATAAATCCTTCGAAACACCTCGAAAAGATGGGATCGGAAGACCAGGCTCGGGCGGAATGCACCTATTGCGTTAAAAGGACTCCATGGGTCCGTATCGTCGCGGTTTTTCTGGCATATTTTCTCCGATTCCCCAAATTCCTGGCCGTTTTTCTCTACAGCCTGCGACTCACGTGGCTGGCGGGCCCGCGGAGTCTTTTAAAATCGACTGCTTATTTCGTCGAGGCCCTCTTGTTGGACGACTGGGCGCGCAGGAACACGATCCGACATGTTCATGTCCATTTCGCCAACCCGGCGGCTACCGTCGCGCTCATAGCCTCCCATTTCGGACGGATCACGTTCAGCCTAAGCGTACACGGACCGGACGAGTTTTACGATGTCGAACGGAACAACCTCCGGGAAAAGATCCGGGGTGCATCGTTCATCCGCTGCATCGGCTTTTTTTGCCGAAGCCAGCTTATGCGGCTTTCCCCGCAGGACCAGTGGCGCAAGTTCCATGTCGTCCGATGCGGTTTATACAAGGACGAGTTTGTTCCACGCAGGGCGGCTCCTTCCGCTTCCCGGAGCATCCTATGCGTCGGCCGCCTATGCCCCAGCAAGGGGCAGGCGGTTTTTATCGACGCAGCCCGTAATTTGACCGCCAAAGGGTTGGACTTTCAGATCGTTCTGTTGGGGGGTGGAGAAGACCTGGAAAAAATGCGCGGCCTTGTTCAAGCGGAGGGGCTTGGCGACAGGATTCTCGTCGAAGGCCCCGTTGAACGCTCCAGAATCCTGGAAGAATTGGCCCGCGCGGTCGTCTTCGTCCTGCCCTCCTTCGCCGAAGGCATCCCCGCCGTGCTGATGGAAGCCATGGCCGCCGGAGTCCCGGTTGTAAGCACCCGGATCGCCGGCATACCGGAACTGATAGAAAACGGGAAGGAAGGTTTTCTAGTCCCCGCCTCGGACGTGGAGGGGCTCTGCTCCGTGCTGGAGGCTTTCCTGCGGGGTGAAGTCGACACCGGGCCGCTAACAGCAAACGCCGTAGCCAAGATTAAAAACGAGTACGACGTGGAGGAGAATACGAAGAAACTCGGCGCGATCTTCGATACTCTTGGAGTAAAGCCGTGAACGCCGCCATCCAAATTCTAGGTTGGGTGCTGTTTCTCCTTTCCTTGCCGGTAGTCCTGGAACTCGCCCTGTTCCTCTTTGCGAATCTCTTTCTTCGCCGCCGCGGGAAAGAAAAAAAGCCCGGCAATCCCGTACGAATCGAGGGCATCGCCGTCCTGGTCCCCGCCCACGACGAAGAGAAGAATATTCAGCGCTGCGTGGAAAGCCTCCTGGCCTCGGATGCAGGACCGTTCCGCCGGGATGTAATAGTCATAGCGGACAACTGCTCCGACGGCACGGCCGAGCGGGCGAGGGCCGCCGGCGCCCGGGTGATCGAGCGGCAGGACGACAAGAAACGCGGCAAGGGCGCTGCGATCCAATACGCGGTAAGCAAGCTGATCCAGGAACCCTACCAGGCGTTCATCATCGTGGACGCGGATACGGTCGTCGAGCCCGGCTTCATCAAGACCATGGGAGAGAACTTCTCCGCGGGCAAGGAAGCCCTCCAGTGCGTCTACCTTCCCCGGAACGAGGCAGAATCCCCGAAGATCCGCCTGATGAGGCTCGCCCTTCTTTCCATGAACGTCCTGAAGCCCATGGGCCGGGAAATCCTCGGCTTCTCCGTCGGGATCCTAGGAAACGGCTTCGGTCTTATAAGGAATCTCCTGCTCGAGGTACCATACACGGCCAATTCCATCACCGAGGACCTGGAGTACCATCTAAAGCTTATCGAGTCCGGACGTCGAGTCCGGTTCGTGCCGGACACCCGTGTCCTGGCGGATTTCCCCCTTTCCAGCGAAGGGACGGAGACCCAGCGGGCGCGCTGGGAAGGCGGCCGCTTTCTCCTTCAGCGCACGTTTTCCTTTCCCCTTCTCTTTAAAGTGCTTCAAGGACGACTGTCGTTCCTTGAGCCTCTTTTGGAGCTTTTATCCCTGCCGCTGTCCTACGAGGTGCTTGTCCTTCTTGCCTTAGGGTTCATTCCCGGACAAGCCTTCCTTTTCTATGCCCTTGCCGGGCTTGCCGTCATCTTCCTGCAGATCCTTGCCGCCGTGGCATTGTACGGCGAAAAGCGGGATTTTCTGGCTTTCCTCCAGGTTCCGGGATACATTCTCTGGAAACTATACAAGCTTCCTCTAATACTTAAGTCTTCCCGAAAGGGCGCTCGCTGGGTTCGGACGAAGCGGGAATAATGTCATTCCGAACATAGGAAAAATCGGGTGACGGAGGAAATTGCTTTTTCAGAACACCGGTTTATTGAAAACGAAAAAGAACAATTCGCGGTAAATCACGAAAAGGGGTTTATGCATGGTTAGAATAGGGATGATAGGCGTGGGAAAGATGGGGCTTTCCCATTACGCCATCCTGGGGGCCCACCCCCGGGTGGAAGTGCCCGCCGTGTGCGACAGCGCCTCGTACCTTACGGCGACCTTCCGGAAATACAACGGCGTCGAAATCTTCAAGGATTACGGAAGGATGTTCGACGCGGTGAATCTTGACGCCGTCGTGATAGCGACCCCCACGGCTTCCCACATGGAAGTCGCAAAAGCCGCCATGGACCGAGGTCTTCACGTCTTTGTGGAAAAACCCCTGTGCCTCGATCCGAAGGAAAGCGCATCCCTGGCGGAAACGGCCGCCGCACGAAACCTCGTCAGCCAGGTAGGCTACCATAACCGTTTCATCGGGACCTTCCGGGAGGCCTGCCGCCTGGTCCGCTCCGGGGCGCTGGGAGAGGTTTATCACATAAGCGGAAGCGCCTTCGGGCAGGTGGTCATACGGCCCAAGTCCGGAAACACATGGAGGTCCAAAAAAACGGAAGGCGGGGGGTGCCTCCACGACTACGCTTCCCACGTCGTGGATCTCATGAATTACCTGGTCGGTCCGCCGGAGAGGATCCTGGGGGCACACCTTCGAAGCGTCTTTTCCAGGGACGTGGAGGATGCGGTATACGCGACCTTCCGATATCCCGGCGGCGGGAGCGGCCAACTGGAGACGAACTGGAGCGATGAATCCTACCGGAAGATGAGCACCACCGTCGTCCTTTACGGCACTAAGGGAAAGATAGCCGTGGACCGTCAGGAATGCCGGGTGTTCCTGAAACCGGGGGCCGGATTCGAAACGTACCCGGAGGGATGGACCATACGCTACATCACGGATTTGCAGAAGCCCGTGGACTTCTACCTCCGGGGCGAGGAGTACTCCGCCCAGTTGGACGCGTTCGTGGCGGCCGTCGAATCCGGCGTCCTGGACAACGAGAACTCCTTCTCGAGCGCGTGCGATACCGACCGTATCATAGACAGAATACAGCGCAAGGCGCAGGAATTAGGATAAATCATGGAAAGAATCCTTTTCGGTGACAACCAGTTCTTCGGCGTGAACCACATGTCCGAGGACAAGGCTCGCGCGCAGGCCATGCAGTTCCGGGATACGGCCTCTATCCTGCGGGTCCTCGACTGCGCATACGATGAGGGCATCCGGGTCTTCATGTGTACGACCTACGACCGGGTCGGAGAAATCGCCGAGATAATCCGCGAAGATCCTTCCCGGTATCCCGACTTCGCGTTCTATCCCTGTATGCCCTATGCCCACAAGTACGCCAACTCTGTAGGAGAAGTCGGTATACTGGATACTCTTCGACGTTATGCTCCCGGCGGCATCGTGGAAGCCTTGTTCACCGGGGCCGTCTCCGGCCTGACGCAGAATGTCGACCGACTCGCCCGCCTCCTTATAGACACAGAGATGAAGCCGTTTAAAGGAATCAAGACGCCCGTCATATTCCTGCAGAATGTGGTGACGGATCTTCTCCTGGGCTTGAAGTTCGACCGCCTTTTTTCCGTATTCGCGGAGTATGTGCGCGACAAGTACGGCGCCGAGCCGGGCTTCATCACCATGAATCTGCCCAGATTGGTGGATTCCCTCGAGCGGCAAGGCCTCAAGAACCCCATCGTCTGCGCCAATATCAACAAGATAGGATTCCGCATGTGCGGTGGACCGGACGCTTACCGCGAGGTAATCGCGTCCGGCCGCTGCCGCGCCGTCGCCATGTCGATCTTCGCCTCCGGCGCGATTCCTCCCAAGGAAGCCATTGAATGGGTCTGCGGACTGGAGGGCCTCCATTCCATCGTGTTCGGCGCTTCCTCCGCCGCCCACATCCGACAGAGCAAGGAATTGATAGAAAAGGCGTGGAAATCTGGAACCCATTAAAAGTAAATATTACCTTAATATTTACACTTCTAATTCATCGGGCTTTTTACATCCTCCTTGCGGTAGTTGAAAGCCCTTTTTCCTTAAAGCCCTATCCCCGGGTTTTTATCCCCTCATTACGCCGTCGAAGAGGGTTTCTCATTTTCATTTCCCGTCGTAAGAGACACCCGGCGCGCCGGGATGCCCAGGACTACCGTCCCCGGCATGACATCCTTGAGAACAACGGAATTCGGCCCTATCACGCAATCGTCTCCTACGGTCACCGCGCCCACTATGCACGCCCCGACCCCGATATCTACTCGGCTTCCAATTATCGGTATGCCTGAAAGCTCCTGTCGGTTAAGAACGCCGAAGGTCGTGTTTTGGCGGATATGAACATCATCCCCGATGGCGCGGGCCCCGAGCACCATTCCCCCGTGGTGCCAGATCCGCACCCGCCTTCCAAGTCGTACTGTATAACCAAGATTAATTCCCCAGAACCAACTCACAAAGGCAAACATCAAATGGTACAACACGCTGAACGGCCAGCGCAGGGGAGCGAAACGGATCCCCATCCTCAAATTGCCGAACCGGTGTACCGCAATGGCCATAAAACCCGGTTCGAACGGTTTTCGGTCATGAGTGCGAAAATCTTCCGCGAGAAGAGAGAAAAAACCTATGTCAACGGGGTTCTCGTTGCGATCGCCCTTGGGAAGGGGCTCTCCGTGGGAAGGAGGAAGAAGATTCCTTGGCACCTTGGCATTCCTCCGAGCATCCGAGAATATTGTATAGAACGGCAGACCTAAGTATGATAGTCTTTTCCTTCTCTTTCAAGGTTAACTTGTTTCCTTATTCGCGGATTTCCACCAGGGAGCTGCCATGAAGGCATTAATCGCCGGCGGAGCAGGCTTTATTGGAAGCCATCTTGCCGATGCGCTATTGGCGCAGAATTACGAAGTTATAAGCGTGGACAATTTCTTCATCGGGACGAGGAAGAACATCGAGCATCAGAAAGGAAATTCCCGATTCACTTTTTACGAACGGGATCTCTGCGATCTGGCGGCCCTGGATGACATCTTCCGCACGGAGCAAATAGACTACGTCTACCACCTTGCGGCGAATTCGGACATCCAGGCCAGCGCACGGAATCCGGAAATCGAATATCGAAATACGTATACTACCACCTTTAACCTTCTTGAGTGCATGCGTCGATACGATGTCAAGCGGCTCTTCTTCTCCTCCACCTCCGCTGTCTACGGAGACATGCTCGGTGCGGAGCTTTCAGAGGAGTCTTGTCCGTTAATACCAATTTCCTACTACGGGGGAGCGAAATTGGGCGCCGAAGCCATGATTTCGGCCTATGCTTTCATGAATGAAATGCGCGTTCTGGTTTTCAGATTCCCGAACGTCATAGGACCTCGCCTGACCCATGGCGTTGTCTTCGATTTCATCAAGCGGTTAAGGAATGACCCTTCCCGCCTCAGGATCCTTGGCGACGGCCGGCAGTCCAAACCGTATCTTCATGTTCAGGACCTTGTGGAAGGCATCCTCCGCCTCCGAGACGCCCCGCGTGGAGTATCCCTCTACAACATCGGTGTGGAGACCTGTACAACGGTTACCCGTATCGCCCAAATCGTGACGGAAAAGATGGACCTTGCCGGCATCCCCTTCGATTACTCGGGAGGTGAGGTCGGCTGGAAAGGGGATGTGCCTTCCTTCTCCTACGATCTTACAAAGATACACGCAACGGGCTGGCGGGCGTCCATGACCTCCGACGAGGCGGTGGCCCGCACGGTGGAGCAGGAGCTCGAATGCAGGCCGTGATCATGGCCGGTGGCAAGGGCACCCGCCTCGCATCCCTCACCAAAGATCAGATTCCCAAGCCCATGGCGCCCGTCCTGGGAAGGCCCATCCTGGAGTGGCAGATGGAGCGCCTCGCGGAGAACGGCGTCCGGGACGTCATCCTCGTGGTGGGGCACCTGGGGAACGTCATCCGCGACTATTTCGGCGCCGGGGCGTCCCGGGGCGTGCGCATCCGGTACGTCGAGGAGCGCGAACCCCTGGGAACGGCCGGGGCGTTCGGGTTTCTCCGGGACATGCTGGATCCCGGGCCTTTCTTCCTGGTCTTCGGCGACGTGATCTTCGACATCGACATGGCCCGGATGGCGGCTTGGCACACGGCCCGGAAAGCCCGGGCGACGCTCTTCGTCCACCCGAACGCCCATCCCTTCGACTCCGACCTGGTCATCCCGGGCGAGGACGGGAAGGTTCTACGGTTCGACTCCAAGTCCAATGTGCGGGACTACTGGTACGACAACTGCGTCAACGCGGGCTTCTACGTCCTGGACTCCTCGGTCTGCGCCCTGGTGCCCCGGCCCGTGAAGACCGACCTGGAGAAGGAAGTCCTGGGCCGGCTTGTACGGGAGGACGGAGGGGTCTACGCCTACAGGTCTCCGGAGTACATCAAGGACGTCGGAACCGTGGAGCGCATCCGGAAGGCTTCCGAGGACCTGGAATCCGGCCTAGCGGCGGCGCGGAACCTCCGCCGGGAGCAGCGGGCCGTCTTCCTGGACCGGGACGGGACCATCAACCGGGGCCGGGGGCTCGTGTTCCGGGAGGACCAGTTCGAGTTGGAGGCCGGCGCCGTCGAGGCCGTCCGAAGGATCAACGACTCCGGGCGCCTCGCCATCGTCATAACCAACCAGCCCGTGGTGGCCCGGGGGCTTTGCGGGGTAGCCGACGTGGAGAATATCCACAACAAGATGAAGACACTTCTGGGCCGGGAGGGCGTCTTCCTGGACGACGTGAGGTTCTGCCCCCACCACCCGGACAAGGGATTCCCCGGAGAAAATCCCGCGTACAAGATACCCTGCAGGTGCCGCAAGCCCGATATCGGGATGATCGAGGACTGCGCGGCGCGGTATAATATCGACTTGGGCGCCTCGTGGTTCGTGGGCGATACGACGGTGGACGTCCGCACCGGCAGGAACGCCGGGACACGGACGGCCCTGGTCCTCACCGGGGAAGCCGGGCGGGACGGGAAATACGGCGACAAGCCGGACCTGATCTGCGAGAATCTTCTGGACGCCGTAGAGAAAATACTAGGAGAGTAGACATGGATTACACGAAGGACATTGAGGAGTACATAGCCTGCGAGATCGATACCCTGCGGAAACTGGACGTGGGCGCCATCAACGAGGCCTTGAACCTTCTCCGGGAGACCTGGGAGCGGAAAGGCCGGATCTACGTCTTCGGGAACGGGGGGAGCTCCGCCACGGCGTCCCATTTCCAGAACGACTTCAACAAGGGCGTCTCGGAGCACCTGAAGATTAAGTTCCGATTCCAGTGCCTCAATGACAATATCCCCACCCTGATGGCCGTAGCCAACGACATAGGCTACGAGGAGGTCTTCCGTTTCCAGCTGGACGGAGTCCTGGATCCCGGGGACATCGTCATCGGAATCTCGGGAAGCGGGAACTCCAAGAACGTCCTGAACGCCGCAGAGTACGCCAAGGAGCATGGCAACAAGATCATAAGCATCACGGGCTTTGACGGAGGTAAGCTGGGCCGGCTTGCGGACATCCATCTCAACGTGCCCGTCGGAAGCATGCAGATCACGGAGGATATCCATATGATCTTCGACCATCTAATGATGAGCATGTTCTATAAAACCCTCTGCGGGATAGACCACCTCAAAGGCTAAGTTTTTTTTACCTGGTGATGAGTTGCTGTAAAACCGTTCTAGAACCGTGGTTTCCCAACGAACCACCAGGATTCGTCCTTCGGAATCCTGATCAAGCCGGTGCTCGGATTCTAAGTGTTATTCCCCCCAAAAAGTTTTAAGTCTAATTCTTTTTAATTCCTCTTCCATTTCAGGGTCGTATGAACTTTCACCCCTTTTATATATTAAATCTTTCCAAGGCAGCTGGGCCGTGCTCTCTTTTAACCTACTTACCATGGTGTCCACGTCTCCGATCATGCGAGCCGGTGAACCTGTAACAACGCTTCCAGGATGTACATCTCTGGTTACAACGGCACCTGCCCCGACAATGGCATTGGGACCAATCGTAACATTGGGAAGAATAATTGCTTTTTGGCCTATATATACATTGTCTTTTATATCTATTTTGCCATAATCATCCAAGGCTTCATGGTAGGCTTTATTCAACATTCCTATTACCCCATTATGGGCAATGAAACAACATCCGGACGCAATCCATACGTTGCTTCCTATTTTAACAAACTCAGGGTCTGGAAACATAACATCTTTATGAATGAACACATCTTCGCCAATACTATGAAGATTACCATGTTTTCTAAGATAATCCGTCCATTCAACCAGACTCGGATCGCATAATCTTTGGAAAAGAACCTTTGGCCAGCCACACTCAACAACCAGGTACCTGATGACTGAATGGAAAAAAGCCATATCTACCTCCTAATAATTTAGTACATTTTTTAGGTATCACCCATTCCCGATTGAAAGGTAGATGATTGGAAAGTCTTACAGAGTCCAAATACCTATGAATTCTCGAGTTTAATTATTCAGGTTTTTTAAGGTTTATCAAGCCGTCGCTTTTACGACCTTTCGGATAGGATCTCGTATGGATGTTAAATGTTTGTTTAGTTCTTAGTAGGTATAATAACCGAGTCTATGATATTATAATTTAATACCTTTTGTATTAAAAGATATAATATATATAATTTCGTTTATTTGATTTTTTATAAGAGGTTTACAAATGATAATAACAAGAACACCCTTCCGTGTGAGCTTCTCCGGCGGAGGCAGCGACCTTCCCTCTTTCTACACCCGTCATGAAGGCTGCGTTATCTCCACCTCTATAAACAAGTACATGTACGTCGTCATCCACCCTTCCTTCAACCGGGAAGTGACCATGATCAAATACTCACAGACGGAAGAAGTCCGGGACGTACGAAAGATTAAACATCCTATTGCACGTCAGCTCCTTCTGGACCATAAGATATCCGGCGTAGAGATTGCCAGTATTGCGGATATCCCCTCCGGAACCGGTCTTTCCACCTCCAGCGCCTATACCGTGGGGCTCATCCACGCGCTAAACGCTTTTCAGGGAGTTTACAGCTCCCAGGAGGAGATCGCCCGCAGGGCATGCGAGCTGGAGATCGAGGAGCTGGGCGAACCCATAGGGAAGCAGGACCAATACGGTGTAGCCATTGGAGGGCTCAAATTCCTGCGATTTTGTTCGGACGGTACGGTTGACGTCGAGCCTCTCGTGATAAAAAAGGGAATCCAGGAGGAACTCTTCGGCAATTTAATCCTCTATTACACAGGACAGACACACTCCGCGGGGATTATTCTCAAGGAGCAGAACAAGAACATCGCGGACGAACAAGCCAAGTACGACAACCTTATACATATGACGGAACTGACCCATGAAATGAAGGAAGCTCTGATTTCCGGGAACCTCAGCCGCTTTGGGCATATCCTGCACGAGGGCTGGACTCTCAAACGGGAAATGGCCACCGGGATTTCCAATCCATCAATCGATCATTACTACCAGAGAGCCTTGGACACTGGAGCCTTGGGGGGAAAGCTTCTTGGGGCTGGGGGCGGTGGGTTTCTCCTTTTCTATTGCGAACAAGATCATCAAAAGCGTATGCGTTCCGCCCTGAGCGATCTCGTGGAGCTGCCCTTCACAGTAGAAAACGGCGGAACCAAAGTGATCTACGTTGGAGAGCGGACTTGGGAATAACCGCTTGGATGGTCGGTACATTGACTACCGAGGTGCGATGTTTTAGTTTTTTTTCCTGAGAAGTAATGTATATCCATCAATTCCAAGGAGAAACCATGAAGTGCTCTCTCAAAAAAGCTCTTCAGCTCGACGGAAAGTATAAGAATTGGATCTACTACATCTATGCAAAAGTACAGCGGGAGCTTCTAAGAACCAGAATCCGCAATGTTGTCAAATGGTCGCACCTGGGCGATAAGGAACAGGAGTCCGGCTACAGCATCCTTATAGGGATGGCGTCCAAATTGCCGTCTATTCTGAGAGCAAATCTTATATGCATCGGTCGACATCTCGCGACTCCTCCCCGACAGGTACTGATTGTCGTCGACAACGTAGAAGGCAGCCTACCGGAAGGCTTCGAAACAAGCGTAGCCAAGGACTTCCCCGATCTTCGAATCAAGTTTTTGTATTATTCGCTCAAACAGTCACTCATGGCCGAGAGGATAAAACTCCCCTTTGTCTATTCATGGCTATCCTGGTGCATCGGCTTTAAAGAGGCTCGTACAAAGCATGTTCTCATACACGATTATGACGCCTTGATTCTAGGGGAAGCTCTGTGGAAACGGTACGAAAGGTTCAGTCACGGAGATTCCGCTATCCAGGGTATCTCTTGGTATACGGTGAACGGTTTTACGGAGAACGACCACCTTGCTACTACTTTTGAGGCTTTTGTCGACCTATTCTGGATCCGATCGTTTCCGCCCATCATGCTGTTCAATAAAGTGGGCATCCTTGGCGACAGGTCCGTGGACTATGATACTCTTTTGGATATGCAGCAAAACTACCTAGAAAAAACCAAACGTTCAATTGTCCCTATGAGTCTGCACGATCTTGTTCATCCATCGCAGATGATACACCAATACACCATGTTCCGGAAAAAGCCGGGCGCCCAGCTGCCCAGCTGGTCCATTATCATGATACCTTTCTTCAACTATTTAGGTGGGGATAAGAACGCATTGACAACCGCAGGTCAAGCGATACAAAACTCAGGTGAGAACGCGGTGAACCTTTTAGGCGATGGGGTTATCATAAATTTTTCCACTTTAAAGATTGACAATGTGGACTGGGCCTTAAAGCAAATGGTGGAGGTTCTGTTGAGACTTGGCGAATCCCCTTCCCGCGCGTTAATTGACTATGGAATAGTCCTATACAACTTGGTTCATGCCACAGAGTCGGAAATTTGGAAAGGGGACTTTACGGATGAACAGAGAACCTGGATTCACCGCTCTTTCATGACGGTGTAATTTTTTCACGAGGAGTTCTTACTTGACTCTCTTAGTTCCGATCGTGATGTTCGGCTGGATTCCTTTTACCATCCTCCTCTTCACCAACCTCTCCCCTC
>CAYTYG010000060.1:8658-12705 GCA_964441515.1 uncultured Treponema sp. | reverse complement strand
GCGGCAAACGAGATAAGCCGGCTGGCCGAGCGGATACGGAAGGCCGTCCGTGCAGGGAGCAATACTTGATGAAAATAGCGGTGGCCAGCGGCAAGGGCGGCGTGGGCAAGACCACCGTCGCGGCGGCCCTCGCGGAGAGCCTCGGTCCCGGCACGATCTTCGCGGACTGCGACGTGGACGCTGCCAACGGGGCCATCGCCCTGGGAGCGGAGATCCTGGGGCGGGAACCCTACTTCGCGGGCCCGGGCTTCCGCATCGATCCGGCCGCCTGCTCCGACTGCGGCCTTTGCGCCCGGACCTGCCGCTTCGAGGCCGTGCGAAAGGACGGGGAAACCGGGAAACCCCGCATCGTACCGGAATTATGCGAGCGGTGCGGCGCCTGCTACGACGTCTGCCCCCGGGGCGCCGTGCGGGCCGAGGAGAAACAGGCCGGCGAACTCTTCATCTCGAAAACCCGGTCGGGGCTGACCATGGTCCATGCGGAACTGGTGCCCGGGGAAGACACGAGCGGGAAGCTCGTCCGCCGCGTTCGGGAACGCGCCCAGGCCCTCTCGGCCGGGAATACCGTCATCGTGGCGGACTGCCCCCCGGGAATCGGGTGCCCCGTCATAGCGTCCCTCACGGGGGCGGATCTCATCCTGGCGGTGATCGAGGCGGGCGCCTCGGGCATCCGGGACGCGGAGCGTCTGCTGGAACTGGCCTCTTCCATGAAACGAAGCACGGTCGCGGTGCTCAACAAGACGGGGTTGGATACGGAGTCGGACGCCCGGGCGCGGGATCTGGCCGCCCGCTTCGGAACGCCCGTGGCCGGGGAAATTCCCTTCGATCCGGGACTGCGGGCCGCAGAGGAACGGGGCCGTACGTGGATAGATTCCGGAGCCGACGCCGGCCCCCGGGTCGTCTCCGCGCTGAAGGCTGTCGCGGAAGCCGTCCGGGCTGTGGAACGGAACAAGGCGGAAGGAAAAAAATAGGTTATACTAGGGAAAAGGAGCGTGAACCATGAAGATCGCGATGCCGACGGATGACGGCAAGACCGTGGGAAACGTATTCGGGAGGGCGAAGAGCTTCGCAATCTACGACTCGGAGGACAAGAGCCTCGTCGTTGTACCCAACGAAGGGGTGAACGCGGAGCACGGCGCCGGAACGGGCGCCGCCTCGTTCCTGGCCGAGAAGGGCGTGGCGGGCGTGGCGGCTCCGGAACTGGGGCCCAAGGCGGCGGCCGCGCTTGCCTCCGCCCGCATTACGTACAAGCCGGCAGCTGCGGGAACCGAGCTTGAAAAGGCCGGGGCGGCATTCTAGCCTGCGTACCCTCGAAATCAGCATTTAACATCTTTTTTAGGAGAAGACAGTATGAAAATAGCCATTCCCCTCGCCAACGGCGCCCTGGCCACGCACTTCGGGCACTGCCAGAAGTTCGCCCTCGTCGACGCGGACCCCGAATCGAAGAAAATCCTCTCTCAAACCGAGGTAACCCCTCCCCCCCACGAGCCGGGCGTCTTCCCGGCTTGGCTGGCCGAGCAGGGAGCCACCCACATCATCGCGGGCGGTATGGGCCAACGAGCGCAGGGTCTTTTTGCCCAGAACAACATCCAGGTCGTGATCGGCGCCCCGGAGGATTCCGTGGACAAGATCGTGGGGCTTTTTTTGGAAGGCCGGCTGCAGACGGGCGCCAATCCCTGCGACCACTGACGGAACGATGAAGCGGCGCGGCGAGGGGGAGGAAGGTTGAAATATATATTCGGTCCTGTCCCCTCGCGCCGCCTCGGCCGGTCCCTGGGTATAGATCCGACACCCCCGGTGGAATTCGCAGGGCCTGCGCGCATCAGTCCGTTTTCCAGGACTAATCTACGTAAGACCTGTAATTGGAACTGCGTCTATTGCCAATTGGGGCGCACCCGCCCCTTCACGAGGGCCAGAACCCGGTTTTTCGAACCCGAGGATATGCTCGCGGAACTGCGGCAAGCCCTGCGGTCGGAATCGACGGGCTCCGTGGACTGGATCACCTTCGTCGGATCCGGCGAGCCGACTCTCAACAGCGACCTGGGCGCGATGCTGCGCTGCGTCAAGGCCGAAACCGTCCTGCCCGTCGCGGTCATCACGAACGGATCCTTCTTGAGCCGCCCCGAGGTTCGACGGGAACTTGCCCTTGCGGACGCCGTCCTGCCCACCCTGGACGCGGGAAGCCCCGGGCTGTTCAAACGCATCAACCGGCCTCCCTCGGAGTTTTCGTTCAAGCTGCACCTGGACGGACTCATCGACTTCCGGTCCGAGTACACGGGGAGGCTGTGGCTTGAAACGATGCTCATCGAGGGGGTGAACGACGACGAGGCATCTCTCCTGGAGCTGTCCGCCGCAATACAACGGATAGGGCCCGACGAGGTGCATCTCGTGCTGCCGACGCGCCCGCCGGCGGAAACAAGGGTTCGCCCGGCGAAGGAGGACGGAATCCTCCGGGCCCAGGCCATCCTCGGAAAAGCGGCCCGCGTGCTTCATCCGGATCAACGATACGGCGAGTTCGGTGCAACACGCGAGCCCGACCCCCTGGACGCAGCGGCCAGGATACTTGCTCGCCACCCCATGACCGACGAGGAATTGCGGCGAGCCCTCGTTTCATGGGGAGTCCCGGACGCGGAAGCCGCTATACGCCAACTTACGGCGTCGGGTAAGGCCGTGGAGACATGCCGATACGGAAAAACATTCTGGCGGGGCCCCAAGGATCTCGATCTATAAGGACCCCGCAAGCCCGGACGGAGGGATCGGACAGGCGCCGCGGCTTAAACCTTGCCTGCCCCGAGGAAAGACAGGCTGGTCGGCCATAGAACGCCGGGAAAGGCAGGCTGTCCCTATCCTGTCCGCCGCGGGCCTCAGCCCCGCTGCCGTTTTCCGTAGTCCTCCAGAGCCGCCCGCAGCGCCCGAACTCCCAGGAGGGAGCAGTGCCGCTTATTCTCGGGTAGACCCTTGAGGGCGCCCACGATATCGTCGTCCGTAAGGGCCCGGGCCTCCTCGATCGTCTTGCCCAGGGCCAGGACCGTGGTCATGCTGCTGGTGGATATTGCGCCGGGGCATCCGAAGGACTTGAAGGTCGCACGGTTTATTCGGCCGTCCCGAACGGATATCCACATCATCATCTCGTCGCCGCAGGCAGGATCCCCGATGCGGGCGAACCCGTCCGTCTCCGCCTCGGAGAGCTCCCCCATGTTTCTCGGGTTGGTGAAGTGGTCGATCACCTCGTCCGTATAGAAGAGCACCGGTCCTTGATAAACAGGTTCCCGGTTGTCCGCGTACATATCTATTTCGGATTCGGAATCCATGAGCAGGCCCTCCCCGGCCCATCTTTAATATTAGCATATGCTAGTATCTAAGGGAAGCCGCGGCGCCTGTTTTCCTTCCCGCGCCGAGGAGGTCCTGACCGCGCCCGGGGGCTCAGGGCCGCTCGACCAGGGTTATGATATCCTCCTTCTTGATCTCGTCCACGATCCACGAGCAGGACGCGAAGGCCGGGCCGCGGCTGGCCGCGGAAACAAGGGCCAGAAGGACGGCATCCCCCGCGCCTATCGTTCCCAGGCGGTGGACGAGAAGGACCCGGTTCAGTCCGAAGGCGTCCCGGGCGCGCCGGGCGAGATCCGCGAGCTTCCCGTCCACATCCGGCGCCCGGGGCTTGAGTTCCACGGATGAGAAATCCGCCAGCCGTTTCCCCGGACGCTTGACCCGCCCGTGGTGGAGCACGACGGTCCCGGACGCGTCGGTTTCCCCCTCCAAGAATTCCCGGTAGAGTACCGCGTAGTCTATCGGCCGCTCCGTCGCGAAGGCGGTAATCCCGGAGTCCTCCGCGCCCGCCTTGCCCGCTCTCCCTTTTTCCGAGGAATCCGTCATCTCCAGCCTCCCCTTTCTGCCGCGAATCATAGCACGGGGAGAGTCCGGCAGTTCGGGAAAATCGGGAAAAGCCTCCGCGGCGGCCCGGGCCTTCGGGCTATCCGGAAGCCCCGGGAAGGAAGTAATCCGGGTACCGGGAGCGGATCACCTCCTCGTCGAACTTGTAGCGGGACA
>CAYTYG010000060.1:0-8648 GCA_964441515.1 uncultured Treponema sp. | reverse complement strand
TCTGCGCTACGGCCTCGTCGGGATCTCGGGAGCGTATCGCCTGCAGGATGGCCTTGTGGTCCGCGACGATCTTGATGTCCTTGACCGTGTTGAGGCTCATCATTCGCACCCGGTCGAAGTGGACGGTTAGGCCGTCTATCATCCAGTTGTAGCACTGCATCTTGTTCACCAGCCGGAAGAGCTCGCGGTGGAACTGGTTGTCCAGCTCCAAAAGCTTTTCCGGCGCGGGGTTCTTCACGTAGAATTCCTGGAGGTTCAGGTTCTCCTCCAGGGCGGCCAGGTCGAGCTCCCCCTTGCTCTCGCCGGCGGCCTTCACGACGGCGTTCTCCAGCACCATCCGAAGGAAATGAGATTCCTCCACAAGGTTGTAGTCGATGGGGAGTATGCGGCTTCCCTTCTGGGGGAATATCTCGACGATATTCGCCTTGCCCAGCTCGATGAGGGCCTCGCGCACCGGCGTTCGGGAAAGGCCTAGCTTGGCCGAGATCTCGTTCTCGCTCACCATGCTGCCCGGAGCGAGCTTGAGGGAGATTATGTTCTCCTTGAGGACCCGTATCGCGTATTCCCGCGCGGACTCCCTCGGCTGCCGTTTCGAAATATCCATCCCAAAGCCTCACCGTCTTAAGATATAGCCCGAATCGGGCCGGGGCATCAACCGAACACCAGGTTGGGCAGCCACATGAACAACCACGGACAATAGATCAGGAGAGCGATTTCCAGGAGCACCGCCCCGAAGAAGGGTACGCATTCCCGGGAATACTCGTCGATGGGGCACCCGAGAATCGCGCAGGAAGCGTACATGGCCGTACCCACGGGAGGCGTCATGCCCCCGAGGGTCACGGTGGTCATGAACACGATCCCGAAGTGCACCGGGTCCACCCCCATGCCCTTCAAGATGGGAAGGAAGATAGGCGTGAGGAGCAGGGTGTTCACGGTCCCCTCCATGAACATGCCGGCTATGAATACGAAGGCCACGACGATCAGCATGATGATGTGGGGATTCCCGCTGATGCCCGCGATCACGTTCGCGATGGTCTGGGGAACCTTGTCGTAGATGATGCCGTACCCGAGGATGGCGCTGGTCATTATGATAAACAGGATCACCCCGTTGTCCCCGAGGGTCGTCTTGCAGACGTTCCAGAGCCCCTTAAGGCTCATCTCCTTGTACACGAACTTGCCGATCACGAAGGCGTACACGACGGAAAAGGCGCCCGCCTCGCTGGCGGTGAAAAGCCCGAACCGTATCCCGACGATGAGGATGACCGGAAAAAGGAGCGCCCAGATACTGTCCGCCAGGGCGTCCCAGACCTCCCGGAACGTGGGGGGCCGCTTGTTCTCCACCGGGTAGCCCCGCTTCTTCGCAATAAACCAGGACGTGAACATCAGGAGGGCGCACATGATGATTCCGGGTACGACCCCGGCCAGGAAAAGCTTCCCGATGGAAACCTCCCCGGTGACCCCGTAGAGGATGAGGCCGACCCCCGGGGGGATGGTGGCCGTTATGAGGCTCGTGATCGAGTTGACCGCGCAGGCGTAGCCCTTCGTGTAGCCCCGGTCCAGCATGGCCGGTCCCAGGATCCGGGTCTCCATGGCGGCGTCGGCGCAGGCGGAGCCGGAGATGCCGCCCATCAGGGTGGAAAGGACGCAGGACACCAGGGCGAGGCCCCCGTTCAGGTGGCCGGTAAGGACCGTCGAGAACTTAACCAGGCGCCGGGTGATTCCCGTCTCGTTCATGAGGTTCCCGGCTAGGATGAAGAAGGGTACGGCGAGCAGGGGGAAGCTCTGGGTGCTGGCCACCATCTTCTGCACGGGGGTGATCCAGGAGATACCCGGCGTGACCAGGAAGAACGCCAGGCTGGAAACCCCTATCGTGAACGCCAGCGGTATGTTCAGGAACAACAAAACGAAGAACAGTATGGCGACAAGGCCCATGGTTAGCTGCTCCTTATATCGGCGCGTTCGTTTCCGGCGCCCCGGCTGCGGGAACGGAGGGCGTCTTCCAGTTCCGTAAAAGGCTCGCGATCTGCTCCGCCAACGTCAGGAACATGAGGATGGAGAGGACGGGAACCGCGGCGGTGGCGTACGAGTAGCTCAGGTTCATCGTCTGGTAGATCCGGAGGTAGTTCATGAAGCAGAGGTGGGTGCCCCAGCCCGCCATGAATACGACGAAGCCCAGGCACAGGAGATACGAAAAGAGGGCCAGATAATTCCGGACCGCCCCGGGAAAATTCCGGACAAGAAGGTCCACGCCCATGTGGGCTCCCTTCTTGAGCGCGAGGTCCGCCCCTATCATGCTGATCCAGACGAACAGGAGCTGGGCGGCGTCCACGCTCCAGACGATCGGGAAGTCCACCAGGCGAAGGACGGCCGAGAGGAAAACCAGCAGGATGATGGATATAAGCATGACGGTGCCTACGGCGTATTCCGCCCTGGCGACTGCATTGTTGATCTTGTGCATGGCGACTCCTGGGGCCCCTGGGAACCCGAAAAAGCCGGGGAGGCCGGAGCCTCCCCGGGGTCGGCTGGGCCGCGAGGCCCTTCGCCTTCAGTTCTGTCCCAGCTCCTTGTCGATCTGGGCCTTGAGCTGTGTCCAGCCCATGGTCTCGTACACGCTGGCGGAAGCCTTCTTGAAGGGGGTCTTGTCGACCTTGGTGATGACCATGCCCTTGTCGGCCATGATCTTCTGGTACTCCTTCTCCTTCTCGATGGTCATGGCGGTGGCGTAGTCCCCGGACTCCCGGGCGGCTTCCAGGACGACCTTCCGGTAGTTCTCCGGGAGGGACTGGTACCACTTCTCGCTGATGACCAGGGCGGTGAAGAGCCAGAAGTGCTCGGTGAGGGCCGTGAACTTCGTCACCTCGTGGAGGGAAGCGCCGTACACGGCGGTGGTCTGGGCCTCGACGGAGTCGATGACCTTGCTCTGGAGCGCGCTGTAGGCCTCGCTCCAGGCCAGGGACGTCGGGACCGCCCCCATGGCCTTCATGCTCTCCTGGGCGACCTTGCTGCCCATGGTGCGGACGCGCAGGCCCTTGAGGTCCGCGGGGGTCGTCACCTTCTTGTTGGTCAGGAAGTTGCGCGCCCCCTGGTACCAGTTGCACCCGAGGTCCCGCAGCCCGAAGGTGGCCAGCTGCTCGTCCCACTTCTTGAAGGTGTCGGCGTCGATGAACTTGCGGGCGTTCTCCACGCTGTCGAAGATGAAGGGGCCGGAGAAGATGGCCATGTCGGGCACGTAGCTGGCCAGCATGCCGGTGTCGATCACGACGCCCACGTTCGATCCGGCCTTGGCCTGCTCCAGTACGTCCGCGGTGTCGCCGAGCTGGCTGGAAGGATAGACCTCGATGAGGACTTCGCCGTTCGTCTTGGCCTTGACGATTTCCGCCATCTTGGCCAGCCCGAGGGCGATAGGATCCGTATCCGTGAGCACGGTGCTGAGCTTCAGGGTGTACGTCGTCTTCGCCGCCGAGGGCGCGGCCGCCTTGTTTCCGCAGGATGTAAACACGAGGGCAAGGGCCAGGAGAAGGAACAGAAGCTTTTTACTCATGGTAGCCTCCTTATGGTTATCTGCACTAGGAAGCGTATCACTGGTATGCTAGTATGTCAAAGGCTTTTTTTTACCTTTCCCGGAGACGAGGGACGAACCGCCGAAAAGGACGGTATGATCCCCCTTAGACCTTTCGGCTATCAAGGAGACTCCATGATCCGTGCCTTCGGAAAGAGCAATGCCCTGGCCCGTTACGGGACTATCGGGGCTGTTTCCGCCTCGGCCCTATATGCCTTTTTTCTCCACGCGGGCGGAAGGCCGGAAGCGCATTTCGCTGCCCCGGCGGCCCTGCTGGCTCTGTCCCTTTTGGCCGTCTGGATCTCGGCCCTCCTCCTGGCCGGGGCGGAGAACCTTCGGCGGCTTTCCGTCCTATACAACGACATGGATCCCCGTGCCTTCCTGGCCGCCTACGAACCGCTCCTGGCCGTGAAAGGCCTTTCCTGGCTCGACCGCCGGACCGTCACGAACCACCTCGCGAACGCCTACGCTTTCTCGGGGGACTTCGACGCGGCCGTCCTCCTGCTGGAGAAATGCGAAACGCCCTCCCGGGGGCGGAGGCGGTTCAACGCCGCGGCGCTCAAGGCGGGGAACCTCTGCAGCATAGCCCTCCTGGCCCGGGACCCGGACGGCGCCGAACGGGCGCTTCGGGAGCTGGACGGCATCATCGCGGAGGCCCGGGCCGGCCGGGCGCCCCTGAGCGACAGCTTCCTGCGGAACCGGCGCGTCCAGGAGGCCGCCCTCTCGCTTCTCCGGGGCAAGGCGGTCCCTTCCTCCCTGCTTCGGCAGGAGCTTGCGGAAAGCGCGAACCTCCTGGCAAGGACCCGTCTGCGGCTACTTCTCGCGGAAACCCTGGCCGCGGAGGGGGACGAGGAGGGCGCCCGGGAGCAGCTGGACCTTGTCGAGGAAGCCGGGGGGGCAACGATCCTGACCCGGAGAGCCCGGGAGCTTCGGTCCTCCCTGCGGCGGGAAGGATACCCGCTTGACAAACCCTTCTGACATGCTAGTATGCAAGTAAAGATAATCCTAAGGAGACATAGATGAAGATGGGCTTCCGCTGGTTCGGACCGGGATTCGATCCGATACCGCTTGAGCATATCCGCCAGATACCCGGGGTCCGGGGCGTGATCACGACGCTCTACGACAAGGCGGCCGGGGATCCCTGGGAGCGCGGCCGAGTCCGGAATCTCAAGGAAATTGCCGCGGGGCACGGGCTCGAGGTCCTGGGCATCGAGAGCGTCAACATACACGACTCCATCAAGGCCGCCCTTCCCGAGCGGGATCGGCACATCGAGAACTACATCCAGACCCTCGAGGCGCTCGGCGAGGAAGGAATCCGCCTGGTCTGCTACAACTTCATGCCGGTCTTCGACTGGACCCGGTCGGACCTGGCGAAGTCCCGGAGCGACGGGGCCACCGTGCTCTCCTACGACCAGAGCCTCATCGACAAGATCGATCCGGCCAACATGTTCGGCCGCATGGACTCCAAGTCGAACGGCTTCACCCTCCCGGGCTGGGAGCCGGAGCGCATGGCGAGGATACAGGAGCTCTTCTCCGTGTACCGGGAGGTGGACGACAAGCGGCTCTTCGAGAACCTCGTATACTTCCTGAAGGCCATCCTGCCGACCTGCGACCGGTACGGGATCGACATGGCCATCCATCCCGACGACCCGGCCTGGCCGGTCTTCGGTCTGCCGAGGATCATCACGAGCGGGAACAATCTACAGAGGCTTTTCCGGGCCGTGGACAATCCGCACAACGGCGTCACCCTCTGCTCGGGCTCCCTGGGCTCCAATCCCGAGAACGACATCCCGGCCATCATACGCTCCCTCAAGGGAAGGATACACTTCGCCCATGTCCGCAACCTGGTGCACCATGGACCGGGGAAATTCGACGAGGCCGCGCACCTTTCCTCCGACGGTTCCCTCGACCTCTATGAAATCCTCCGGGCCCTCCACGATACGGGATTCGACGGCGTGATGCGGCCGGACCACGGCCGGGCGATATGGGGAGAGAAATCCATGCCGGGCTACGGGCTCTACGACCGGGCGCTCGGGACCGCGTACCTGAACGGCCTTTGGGAGGCGATAGAAAAAACGGCCCCCCACGGGGCCTGAGGGGCCCGGGGCCCCGGACAGGAGGGAGGATAGGATGAGGCTGAACTCCAAATCCCTGATGAACAGGGCCGCCTGGGAACGGGCTGGGTATGAACTTCCGGCGTTCGACCGGGAGAAGGCCGCGGAACGGACGGCCGCCGCGCCGGAGTGGCTGCACTTGGGGGCGGGAAACATCTTCCGCGCCTTTCCCGCGGCCCTCCAGCAGAACCTCCTGGACTCAGGATCGGCCGATACGGGCATCGTCGTCGCCGAGGGTTTCGACCCGGAGCTCGTCGAAAAGGCCTACCGGCCCTTCGACAACCTTAGCCTCCTGGTGACCCTCAAGTCCGACGGCTCCATCTCCAAGAGGGTGACCGGGAGCGTGGTCGAATCCCTGGCCGCCGTGCCCGGAACCCCGGACTGGGAGAAGCTGGCCGGGATCTTCCGCGCCCCCTCCCTCCGGATGGTGAGCTTCACGATCACCGAGAAGGGCTACTCCCTGCCCGCCGGCGCGGCGGGCACCCCCGACTCCCCGGCCGCCCTGATGGAGATCGCGGCCGCCGGGGCCTTCCTGCGGTACCGGGCGGGCGCCCTACCCCTAGCCTTCGTGAGCATGGACAACTACTCCCACAACGGCCGGCGCCTCAAGGACGCGATGTGCGCCGTGGCGGAGCGCTGGAATGCTGCGGGGCTGGCGGACGCCGGGTTGATCGACAAGATCACCCCGCGCCCCGACGCCTCGATCCGGGCCCTCCTGGAGAAGGACGGATACGAATCCGCGGACATCATCGTGACGGGCAAGAACACCTACACCGCCTCCTTCGTGAACGCGGAGGAGACGGAGTACCTCGTGGTTGAGGACTCGTTCCCGAACGGACGGCCGCCCCTGGAGAAGGCCGGCGTCATCTTCACGGATCGGAAGACCGTGGACCGGGTGGAGAGGATGAAGGTGTGCACCTGCCTCAATCCGCTGCACACCGCCCTGGCGATCTTCGGCTGCCTCCTTTCCTACAAGTCGATCCACGAGGAGATGCGGGACCCCCAGCTCCGCGCCCTGGTCGAGCGGATAGGGTACGACGAGGGGCTCCCCGTCGTGACGCACCCCGGAATCCTGGACCCGCGGGGGTTCCTGGACGTGGTGATCCAAAAGCGCCTCCCGAACCCCTTCATGCCGGACACGCCCCAGCGCATAGCCTGCGACACCTCCCAGAAGATTCCCATCCGCTTCGGGGAGACGATCAAGGCCTACATCGCCTCCCCGGAGCTGGACGTTAAGTCCCTGGTCTACATCCCCCTGGTGATGGCCGGCTGGTGCCGGTACCTCATGGGAATCGACGATACGGGCGCTCCTTTCGAGCCGAGCCCCGATCCGCTCCTGGAAAGGCTCGGTTCCCACGTCCGGGACCTACGGCTCGGGGACTCCGGGCCGTTCCTGGAGAGGCTGACGCCCATACTCTCGGACGCGGGGATCTTCGGGGTCGACCTCCGCGCGGCGGGCCTGGCCGACCGCGTCGCGGGCTATTTCGCCGAGCTCGCCGCGGGCCCGGGGGCCGTGCGCTCGACGCTGAAGAAACACCTCGGTTAACAGAATGTTGAAAAAGCCGGTTGCTTTTCCAACATCTGTCGCAGTTGTCGTCCGAGTACGGACGACAACTGTCACACTTTGGAAGTGTTGAAAATGTGTCTCCACACATTTTCAACACCCTGTTAAGGGGAGGCCCGGGATGAAAAAGTTCCTGGACGACGACTTTCTTCTGGAGACGGGCACGGCCCGGGAGCTCTACCACGGAACCGCGGAGTCCCTGCCCATCGTCGACTACCACTGCCACCTGGACCCCCGCCAGATCGCGGAAAACCATAGGGCAAAGAACCTGGCCGAGGCATGGCTCGGGGCGGACCACTACAAGTGGCGCCTCATGCGCGTCCTGGGGATAGACGAGGACCGCGTCACCGGCAACGCGGACTCCTACGAGAAGTTCCTGGCCTGGGCCTTCACCGTGGAGAACCTCCTTGGAAACCCCCTGTACCATTGGACCCACCTGGAGCTCCGCAGGTTCTTCGGGATCGACGAGCCGCTCACGGTCAAGTCGGCCCCCGGCATCTGGAAGCGGGCGAACGCGGCGCTCGAGGACGACACCCTCTCGGCGAGGGGCATCTTCCGGCGCTTCCGGGTGCGCATGGTCGGGACCACGGACGACCCCGTCGACTCCCTCGAATGGCACCGGGCCGTCCGGGACGGCTCGGCCCCCATCGGTAAAATCGACACCCAGGTCTGCCCTTCCTTCCGGCCCGACCTGGCGCTGGAAATATGGAAGCCCGGCTTTCCCGGGTATATAACCCGGCTGGCCTCCGCCGCCGGACTGCGGATCGGCTCGGTCGGGGATTTGTGCGCCGCCCTCGAATCGAGGCTGGACCACTTCGTCTCCCTGGGCTGCCGCTCCGCGGACCACGGGATGGAAACGCCCCCCGCCCTGGTCCTGGACGACGACGCCCCGGACCGGGCGTTCCGCCGGGCCATGGCCGGGGAGGCCGTGCCGCCCCAGGAGGCCGAGGCCTTCCGGACTAGGCTGCTTGTCTTCCTGGCCGGGGCCTACGCCCGGAGGAACGTGGTCCTGCAGATCCACATGAACGTGCGCCGGGACAACAACCCCGCCGCGTTCCGTACTATCGGCCCCAACGCCGGGCACGACTCCTGCCACGACCACGGGATCGCCGAGCCCCTGGCCCGGTTCCTGGGCCTGGCGTCGGAGGAGGGTCCGCTTCCCAGGACCATCGTCTACTCCCTCAATCCCAAGGACTACTATCCCCTGGGCACGATCCTGGGGTGCTTCCAGGAAGGCCCGGGGGCCGGAAAGCTTCAGCTCGGGGCGGCCTGGTGGTTTTGCGACCACCGCCCAGGCCTATCGCGACTTCCTCGAGCAGAGCGGCCTGAACGATCAGATCCACGCGCTGCTCGACCTGCTCGATGTCGATGACGTGAATGCCCTGGCCAAAGCCGGTGCGCAGATTCGCCA
>CAYTYG010000059.1:11088-12767 GCA_964441515.1 uncultured Treponema sp. | reverse complement strand
GTCGGCGGAGGGACTCCCACGATCCTTCCCCCGGATACGCTCCGGGGCTTGCTGGAAGGGATGGCTAGGCTCGCGGGAGGAGGGGGGTTCCGGGAATGGACGGTGGAGGCGAATCCCGAGAACCTCGACCCGGACCGGCTTGCCTTGCTTGCCGACCTGGGGGTGGATAGAATCAGCCTGGGGGTGCAGAGTCGGGAGGCAACGGCCCTGAAGGCGGTCGGAAGGCACGCGGACTTGTCCCGGACGGATCCGGCCCTGGAACTTCTAGCCTCCTTCTGGAAGGGAAGACTTTCCGCGGACCTGATGGCCGGATTGCCGGGGCAGACTCCCCGGGGCTTGGAGGAGGATATCCGGCGGATCGCGTCGGCCGGAGCGGACCACATCTCCGTCTACGAGCTGACGCTGGAGGAGGGAACCCCCCTGGCCGCCTCGGTACGGGAAGGAAGGGTGCGCCTTCCCGGGGAAACGGAAACCTCGGAGATATGGGCGGCGGTCCGTGAGGGCTGTGGTCGCGCGGGGCTTGCCCGTTACGAGGTTTCCAACTGGGCGCGTTCCGGGGAGGAATGCCTCCATAACCTGGGTTATTGGCGAAGCGGAGCCTGGGTAGGCGTCGGCCCGTCGGCCGTGTCCTCCTTCCCCCTCCCGGGGGGCGGCACAATTCGGATAGAGGAGGGCCGGGAACTCGGGGCCTATCTACGGGACCCGGGAGCCGCCGCCTCGGAAGAGAAGGTCGACGCCGCGACGGCGGCCTTCGAGTTCGTGATGATGGCCTTTCGCACCCGGGAAGGCGTGGACGCGGCGGCATTTAAGGAGAGGTTCGGATGTTCCCTGGAGGATCTCCTGGGTGAGACCCTTAACCGGTGGAGGGATTACCTGGTCGAGGGGGAGCGGGGTCCCGCTCCTACGGAAAGGCTCCTGGATATTCTGAATCGTTTTCTCCTCGATTGCATGGAGGAGATGGAGCGGACGGCCCCCGGCCGCCTGTCCGGAAAGGGAGGTTCCTCGTGAGCGTGCTTTCCATTCAATCCCACGTGGCGTACGGATGCGCCGGGAACCGATCCGCGGTATTTCCGCTGCAGCGATTGGGGTTCGACGTCTGGGCAATAAATACCGTACAGTTTTCCAACCACATGGGATACGGCGCATGGCGCGGCGAGGTCTTCTCGGCGGAGCACATCCAGGAAGTCTTCCGGGGGATAGCGGACCTCGGCGTACTACCCGACTGCGCCGCCGTCCTCTCAGGTTTCCTGGGAAATCCCCGTACGGGCACAGCCATCCTGGAGGCGGCCCGGGCCGTCAAGGAAGCCAATCCGGCCGCCCTCTATTGCTGCGACCCCGTCATGGGCGACTACGAGCGGGGGGTTACGGTGAATCCGGGCATTCCCGAATTCCTGCGGACGCGCGCTCTGCCCCACGCGGATATTACAACGCCCAACCAGTTCGAAGCCGAGATCCTCACGGACATAAAAATTCGGACTGTTAAGGACGCGCGCGAGGCCGCCCGGAGGCTGCATTCCGTCGGGCCCCGCATCGTCCTCATCACCAGCTTCAAGCCCGAAGGAGCGGACGAGCCTTGCATATCCTGCTTCCTGAGCGACGGGGACGGTTCGTACGTCCTGACGACCCCGGAGCTTCCCCTAACCGGGAGCCTTGTGGGGGCCGGAGACCTGGCAGCGGCT
>CAYTYG010000059.1:9629-11078 GCA_964441515.1 uncultured Treponema sp. | reverse complement strand
GCTCTCTTCCTGGCGCACTACCTGCGGACCAATAAAGCCCGGGACGCCCTGGAGTTCATGGCGGATACCGTTTTTTCCGTGCTGGATCGAACGCACCGGGACGGGAGCCGGGAGCTCCGCCTCGTCCAATCCCAGGACGAAATTGCCCGTCCCCGGAGGCGCTTTCCGGCGCTCTCAGCCCGGGATTCCGGATAATGCCGCACTACCGCCGAATCTCCGGGAAGGGGGAAAAAACTGTGCCGGTCGGGCTTCTTAGGTCCAAGGATCTTGGTACGCCTCAGACGAAAAACTCGTAGCGGTCCGAGAACAAGTCGTTCGATTTTTCCTCCGCCATTCCGAGGTTGTAATGTCGTTCGGCGTCGACGGAGGATGGGGGGCCGTGCCCCGGAAGGACGAGACAGTCTTCGCTCTGGGAAAGGATTCGGCGTTCTATGCCCTCCCGAAGAAGGGCGTTCCCGTACCGGCTCAATGTAGTGCCTATCAAGCCGGCTTCCAGGGTGTCCCCCGTGAACAGGAGCTTGTCTATCTTGTACACGATGGAGTCCGACGAGTGGCCGGGAATGGAAAGGGCCTCCACTTTCATCCCGCAAATATCGACAACCTCCCCGTCGTGTACGACGCGGCAGCGGATATCGTGAACTTCCGCGTTGCTGGAAAAAGCTATTGCATCGTAGATCCGGAGAAGGGTCGACAGCCCTCGGGTATGCTGGGTATGGCTATGGGTAAGAAGGACGGCCCGGACGTAGAAGCCGTTGGACTCGATGAAATCGAGCAGGTTCTCCGTGAACTCCGCGGGGTCCACCAGAAGGGCGTCGCCCGTCTCCTCGTTCCCCACGAGATACACGTTGGAGAATCCGTACAGCGAGTAGTGGAAGAAGACTTTCACGTTTCCTCCGGGAGGGGGGTGTCGAAGATCGCTTCCTGGGTGTTGGAGAATTTGAAGGAGACGTTCTTCTCCCGGGTGCGAAGGAAGTACGCGTTTTTCATGTTGCAGTCGATGAAGTCCGTGGACTCGAAGGAAGAACGGATGAACCGGGAATTGTAGAGATTTGAATAGTTGAACGTGCAATCCCGGGTATGCGTGCCGTTGAAGTTGTTGTGCACAAGTTCGGAGTTTTCGAAGGAGCTGTTCGATATGCGGGCGCCGGCAAAGGAACAGAACTGTACATCCGAGGAGGAGAAGTCGCAGGAGTCCAGGGTGGCGGAATCGAAGAAGCACATGCGGAAGACGGCACCCGTAAAAAGGATATTCCGCAGGACCGAGTGCGTGAAAGAGCAGCCGTAGAAGTGCCGTTTGCCTAGATCCAAACCCTCCAGCCCCAGACCCGAAAGATTGAAATCCTTGACGGTTTCGCTTTTAAGGAGACGCTCCGCCAGGGAAGCGGCGCAGCCGCCGGAGTCGAAGGATCTGCTTTTGCGGAGCTCCCCAAAAAGCGGATCCTTCGACTT
>CAYTYG010000059.1:3022-9619 GCA_964441515.1 uncultured Treponema sp. | reverse complement strand
GAACGCAGGCCGTCTGTCCGGTTAGCGCCACCAGGCTGCAGCCGGGGACCTCGCAGCGGGTGAAGGGGTACATGGGGCAAGGGTATACTGAAGCCGCGGGGTCCGCAAGGGGATCGCCTTGCCAAGCCTCGGCGACCTGGGTTAGCATACCTACATGTGCTATTTCTGCGGAACCAAGCTGCCGCTCCGTGAGAAAATCGGCTTCCGGGAAGCATGCCCGGATTGCGGCCGTCCCTTGCACGTCTGCCTTAATTGTACCTTCTACAAGCCCGGGGCCCACTGGGATTGCGCGGAAACCGTAGAGGAACAAGTGCCGGACAAGGAAAAGGGCAATTTCTGCGAATGGTTTGTCCCGGTCCCGGAGGCCCGGGACTCGTACGGCCGCGGAACTCGCCGGGACGGAGACGTTCGGACACGGTTCGACGATCTCTTCAAGAAATGACATGGTTGAAAGCCCCATAGCGGTTTTCGACTCCGGCGTCGGGGGGCTGCCCTACCTGGAAGCCGTACGCCGCCTCCTGCCGAATCACGATTACGTCTACGCGGCGGACAGGGCGGGATTCCCGTACGGCCGAAAAAACCGGCCGGAGGTGTTGAGCCGCGTCCTGGAATGCGTGGACAGCATCGTGGAGAGGTTCGCCCCGTCCCACGTCGTACTAGCGTGCAACACCGCCAGCCAGGCGGCCCTGTCCGCCGCACGGTGTCGGCATCCCGGCATCTCCTTTGTTGGGACCGTTCCGGCCGTGAAGCCTGCGGTCGAAAGGACCGTGAAAGGCAATGTGGCCGTATTGTCGACGGACCAGGCGGCCGTGGATCCCTATCTCGACGCCCTGGTGGAAAGATACGCCCGCGGGGTCCGGGTTCATCGGATCGGCGCGCAGGACCTTGTGGAGTTCCTGGAGTACCGCTTTCTGGACGCTTCGGAAGAGGAGCGCTTCGCCGCCTGCGAAGCGGCCCTTAGGCCCGTTAGGGATTCCGGTGCGGACTGCGTCGTCCTGGCTTGTACGCATTTTCTGCACGCGGCCTCCTACATCGCCCGGGCGGCCGGGCCTTCGGTTCTAGTCGTGGATTCCCGGGAGGGCGTGGCCCGGAGGGTTGCCGAACTGGTAAAAACCCGCGGACAGGTGAGTGGGACGGCGCGAAGGGGGGATGCGTACGCGACGGGAGGTCCGGAGGACTGGGGAAGCCTTCCCCGGTACGCGGAACGCTTCGGTCTGGAGTTCCGGGGGGCCCTGTGATCCTCTCCGGAACGGTGATCACGGGATCCAACAACTCCTTCCTGGTGGAAGGGGAGAACGGAGTGCTGCGGAGGTGCGGGATCAAGGGGAAGGTTCTGAAGCCCCTGAAGGGCTGCTACAACAGCCTGGCCCCCGGGGACGTCGTCCTCCTGGAGCCCGATCCCCTGGACGAGGAACGGGGATCCATCCTGGGCATGGAGGACAGAAGGAATCTCTTTTGGCGGTGGAACGAAAAGGGCAAGGCCGTTCAGGCCATAGCTGCCAACATGGATTTCCTGGCCTGCGTGGTTTCACCGATCTTGCCGCCCTTTCGGCCAAGATTCCTGGATCGTGTAGCCGTGACCGCGGAACTGGAGAACATCCCCCTGCTCATCGTGCTGAACAAGTCCGACCTAGGCCTGGAGGAGGGGACGGAAGCCCGGCTGGAGGACTATCGGCGCATAGGGTATGAGGTGCACCTGTGTTCGGCGCGTACGGGGGAGGGCGTGGAGTCGTTGAGAGAAAGGATACGATCCCGGACGACGGTCTTCGTGGGACAGTCCGGGGTTGGAAAGAGTTCGCTCCTGAACGCCCTGGAACCCGGGTTGGCCTTCCGAGTCGGGGAGCTCTCCGAGAAGTACGAGAGGGGGCGGCACACAACGTCCTGGTCCGCCCTGACGACCCTTGCGGACGGGAGAACACGCATCGTGGACACCCCGGGATTCCGGCGGCTGGCCATACGGGGCATAAGCCGGGATTCCCTCGCGGCCTGCTTCCCGAGATGCGCCCCCTGGCGGAGGGCTGCGAGTTCGGACTGGCGTGCCGACACACGGACGAAAAAGGCTGCCGTATCCTGGAGGCGGTGCGGGCCGGACTTGTCCACCCGGACCGCCACGAGAGCTACCTCAGGATACGGGCGGAGCTGGATCGCACGGTGGAATATGCAAGAAAGGCGGGCAGACCCCGCCGGGACTATACCGATGATGACGAATGAACGCTCCCTGGAACTGCTGGACTTCCCGCGGATACTCAAGGACGTGGCCGGTTACTGCAGGTCCGATGAGGGGAGGGAGTGCCTTGGGCGGTCGCTTCCCCGGACCGAGGAATCCGCGGTCCAGGAGGCGAAGGAACGAACCCGGGCCGTGTGCGGGCTCTTCGTGGAAGGGCAGCCCCTCCCCCAGGGCGTCTTCCCTGCCATCGGGGGGTTCCTGGGCGTCCTGTCCAAGGAAGGGACCTGCCTGGAAGAAGAGGACCTCTACGCCCTGGGGCTCTGGGCGGAGGCCTATGGGGAACTGAGGGATTTCCTCGCGCACGCCCGGAACGAGTCCCTGGCAAAGGAGGCACGGGAAGCTGCGGACGTTTCGGAGATCCCCCGGATCGTCTTCCGCATCCTGGCCCGGGACGGGACCCTGAACGACCTTCCCGAGCTAAGGGAAGCCCAAGCCCGGGTTCGGAAGATCAACATGGAGATCGAGCGCATCACGGCCTCCTTCTTCCAGGACGGGGAGACCCGGTCCATGCTTCAGTCCGACATACCGACCCAGAGAGACGGCCGTACAGTCCTGGCCGTGCGCACGAATTTCAAGGGCAAGGTAAAGGGTATAGTCCACGAGGTCTCCGACACGGGCCGGACGGTCTTTATCGAGCCGGAAGCCCTGGTTAGGAAGAACAACGAGCTCGTGGAGGCCACGGCGCGGTACCGGCAGGAGGTATTTCGCATCCTAAAGGAAGCCACGGCCAAGGCATCCGCCCAGCTTCCCAGGCTTCTGGACGCGAGGGAGTCCTGCGAGTCCTTCGACGATCTATGGGCCCGCGCCCGGTACTCCTTCCTGAACCGGGGTACCTTCGCGCAGAACCGGGAAACCGGCCTCACGCTCCGCAGGGCGCGCCACCCCATGCTGGGCTCCCAGGCCGTGCCCATCGATCTGGATATTCCCGGGGACGTGCGTACCCTCGTCATCACCGGACCCAACACGGGCGGGAAGACGGTCAGCCTCAAGACCGTGGGGCTTCTCTGCCTTATGAACCAGTTCGGCCTGGCCGTTCCGGCCGAGGAGGGAACGAGCCTGCCGGTACTGGATGGGGTATATGCCGACATAGGGGACGAGCAGTCCATAGACCAGTCCCTGTCCACGTTCTCCGGCCACATGAAGGCCGTGTCCGGGATCGTCGGCGGGGCTACCTCCCGAAGTTTGGTCCTGCTGGACGAGCTGGGCAGCGGCACCGACCCGGAGGAGGGCTGCGCGATTGCCATGTCGCTCCTGGACCACTTCATAGAGACCGGATGCCTGACCATAGTGACGACCCATCACGGAATCCTGAAAAACTACGGGTACACGAGAGCGGGGGTGCTGAACGCCTCCGCGGATTTCGACAAGAATACCCTTTCACCCACCTACAGGATCCTTATGGGCATACCCGGCGAGAGCCGCGCCCTGGAGATCGCGGCACGCAACGGGCTGCCCGGCGACATCGTCTCCGGCGCCCGCAGGTACCTGGCCGAGGAGCGCACGGATGTGGCCGCCATGATACAAGGGCTTTCCGAAAAGCGGCGGGAGCTGGAAGGTCTGGAAGAGGAGCACAAGCGCCGCATCCGTATGGCCATGGAGGACCAGCGAAAAACGGACTTAAAGGCACTCCAGCTGCGACAAAAGGAGGCGGAGCTGCGAGAGCAGGGTATACGAGACCTGAACCTCCTGCTCGCCGAGAGCCGCAAGGGGCTGGAGAACCTCGTACGGCAGCTTAGGGAAGGGGAGTTGACCGCGGAGAAGACCCGGGCCGTGAAGGAGTTCTTGGGAAACCTGGATACCGCCGTGAAGGCGGAGGAGGCGCGACGGGAGACGGACTCTCCCGAGCCTTCCCCGCCTCCCGAAGCCGGCGGGGTGCGGGAAGGCTCCGCCGTTTTCGTCGGAACCGTCCGTAAACGGGGCCGGGTGATCCGAAGGGCAAAGAAGGGGTACTGGCTGGTGGAGGCGGGCTCCCTTAGGATCGCGGTCCCGGAGACCGAGCTCCAGCCCTGTCGGGAGGAGTCGTCCGCGGTTCCCAGCGTGACGGTGGACGTTTCCGCGGGTTCCTCCGCAAAGGCCGTCTTCGAGCTCGACCTGCGGGGTTATCGGCTTGCGGAGGCCCTGAGGGCCGTGGAGGCCCAGCTGGAGGCGGCTAGCCTAGCCTCCCTGTCCCTGTTTTCCATCATACACGGGACCGGGGAAGGCGTGCTGGGCAAGGGGATACACGAGCTTCTCCGGAACCATCCCGCCGTGAAAGATTACTATTTTGCCCGCCCCGAGGAGGGCGGATTCGGGAAGACCGTCGTGCACCTGGCCTGATCCCCGGGGTGGAAGGGCCGAAGGCTGGAGAAAACCGAAGTTCGCGCCTGCATGAGATACGAAGGGGCGTCAGCCCACATCCTCCCACCGGATTCCCTGCCCCTCCGGGATGTCCTGCGCGGCCCGCCGGCCGAGGATATGTTCCCGGAACTCGGGGCCTATCCCGGGGCGAAGAACCTTTTCCGTCCGGAGGGCCGCCACGCAATCCGGGGTAAAGGGCTCCCCCCGGCGGATGGCGCGGAGGGCGTGGAGGCTGCGGTTCGTGCGTCCGTAGTTTGCCCGCTCGCTGGGAGCCAGGCGTTTTCGTCCGTCGCCCAGGGCCGCATCGATCCGTTTCCGGCCGTGCTCCCCGGAGAGTCCGGAGATACCGGCCACAGTTCCCGATCGCGCGTAGAAGCGCACGGCGTCGGACATGCGACGGAATTCGTCCGGTGGCAGGGCTATAGGATCGTCCAGCCCGGGGTCGGAGCGGGAGAGGCAGATATGTTTTTCCAGAATCGAAGCCCCCAGACAGGCGGCCAGGGAGGGGACGAGGACCGGATCGAGGGAGTGGTCGGAAACGCCCACGGGAACCCCGAAGAGCCGGGAGAGGGGTTCCAGCACCCGAAGATTATAGTCCTCCTCCGGAGCGGGATAGGCCGTGACGCAGTGGAGGAGGGCAAGGGAAGCCGGGTATCCCGATCCGTCCGAGCCGCGGAAACGGTCCAGGGCGCGCTCGATATCCCCGAGCGTGGAGACACCGGAGGAGAGGATGGCCGGAAGCCCGGTGCCGGCTATCCAGTCCAGGAGTTCGAAGTGGTTGAGTTCGGGGCTGGCGATCTTGAAAGCCTGTACGCCGATTTCCTTGAGCTCCCGGGCGCTGCGAAGGCCGAAGGGCGTGCAGAGGAAAAGGATGTCCAGGCGGCGGGCCTGTTCCAGGAGGCGGGCGAAGAAATCCGGGCCCGTCTCGAGCTCCTCGAAACGCCGGTAGAGGGGGACGTCCCCGCCGGGAAGCGGTACATATCCCGTCCGGGGGTGTATGATCTCCCGGGCATAGACATGCTGGAATTTCGCGCAATCCGCCCCCGCTTCCCGCGCTGCGTGGAGGAGCTCCAAGGCTTTTACGACATCCCCTCCATGGCCCGTACCGATCTCCGCTACCACAAGGGGCTTTCCGGGCCCGAACGTCCGGTTTCCAAGGAGGAAATCCATGGATGCCACGTTTTTCTCCCTCCGTTTTTCCATCCGACTATCGACAACCCGAACGCTATCATATAAACTGTTACACGGAAAGAGCGTGCAGCCCTGCTGCGATGCGAAATACCGGATGCCGTACGCGTGCCTCCCCGGCGGGAGGTACGAACGCTGCAAGGAGTAACCGATGGAACACACCTATTGCGATGTCTGCAAGAAGGAAGTGGAGAATCCCGTTCCGGAAGTCAACTTTTTCCAGTTCGCCCATATCGATATGTGCGAGACCTGCCGGAACAACCTGGAAGTCGCGGTCATGAAGACGGTTCGGGAAAAGTCTCCTTTCAGTTTTGAGTGGTACGATGATCTAAGGATGCAGGTCGTAAAGCAGGGGATACAGAAAGGTGGAATCGAAATCAAGCGTCCGCGCTGATTTCTCCGTAGAACCCCGACGGCAGCCTGCGGGATGGGATGCGGGTTGCCGCCCGGGACTTCCACGAACTCCCCTTATCCATGGCAGGTTTGTGTATAGGACCGTCGGTTTTCGCCCCATATGTCAGAATCCTCATAATATTGACAACATTCTTCGTTATATGATATGGTTTTACGGAAGGTTGCACCCTCCGCCAGATCCGTGTACAGTATCCGAATAACGGGATGTCGGACACGGAAGATGCAGCATCTGTCCGTATTCGAACGAAGAATTATTGAGACAATAAGGAGCGAAGATGTCCGGCCATAGCAAATGGGCGACAATAAAGCACAAGAAGGGCGCCGCGGACGCAAAACGCGGCCAGATGTTCACCAAGCTCATCAAGGAAATATCCATCGCGGCGCGCATGGGCGGGGGCGATCCGGAGGGTAATCCCCGGCTTAGGACCGCG
>CAYTYG010000059.1:0-3012 GCA_964441515.1 uncultured Treponema sp. | reverse complement strand
TCAAGGCGCGGGCGGCCAATATGCCCAAGGACAACATCGACCGCGCGATAAAGAAAGGTACCGGAGAGCTGGAAGGCGTCAGCTACGAGGAACTCGTATACGAAGCCTATGCGCCCGGCGGCGTCGCGGTGCTCATCGAGGTTCTGACGGAGAACAAGAACCGCGCGGCCGCGGAGGTGCGCAATATACTGACCCGCGCCGGCGGTTCCCTCGCGACATCCAACGCGGTGCTGAGGCTTTTCAACCGCAAGGGCGTAATCTCCCTGGACGGCGAAAAGTACACCGAGGACGCGGTCATGGAGATAGCCCTGGAAGCCGGGGCGGACGACATCCAGAATGAAGCCGGCGAGCTCGTTCTGTACACCGCCCCGGAAGCTTTCGAGAAGGTCTACGACGCGGTGACGGCGGCCGAGATGGAGACCGACGGCGCCGAGGTGTCCATGATTCCCGATGCGTATATCGACGTGGACAAGGAAGCGGGCGCCAAGATCCTCAAGCTTATTGAGAAGCTCGAGGAATACGACGACGTCCAGAACGTATATCACAACGCGAACATCCCGGAAGACGCGGAAGAAGAGTGACCCCGGGGGAACTCCGGTCCATCCGTCCCTCGGAAATCCCGACGGACGGATGCGTCCGCATCCTGGGTTTGGACCCCGGCCTGGCGTCCACCGGATGGGGTGTCCTGGATGTATATAGGGGACGCATAGAGTACGTAGCCCACGGCTGCGTCTCCACCGCTCCCTCCGATCCCCTGGAACAGCGGCTCCTTGCCATACACAGGAAACTGCAAGACATTCTGGAATTGTATAAACCCGCCGAAGGGGCCATGGAGTCCCTCTATTTCGCAAAGAACGTAACCAGCGCCCTGTCCGTCTCCGAGGCAAAAGGAGTGCTCCGCCTGACCTGTGTCCTGGCAGGGCTCGCCCTGACCGAATACGGCCCCGGGGCAATAAAGCAGGCCATCGTTGGGCGTGGAAGAGCCGACAAGGCACAGGTTCAGGAATTCGTTCGGATCGTCCTGGGGCTTCCTGACCTGCCGCGTCCGGACCACGCCGCGGACGCCCTTGCCGCAGCCATCTGCCACGCCCATTCCCGCTGGCTTGGGAAGATCCGCCAAGGTTGATGGAGACGAGGCTCCCGCTGTATACTCCCCCACATGTTCAATTCCCTGGCCGGAAGAATAACGGAAAAAAGGTTCGACCTTCTTCGCGTGGAAAACCACGGACTGGAATGGGAATTCCTAGTCCCCGCCCGGTCCATCGATGATTTCGGCGAGCTGGGGGCGGAAACCCGGGTATACATATATCTCCTGCACCGGGAAGACCAGATGCGGCTGTACGGCTTCCCATCGGAACGCGAACGGGCTTTATTCCTGGAGCTTATCAAGGTGGATGGGATCGGGCCCCGGCAGGCGGTAAAGATCCTATCCGGAATAGAATCCGGGGAACTATCCCGGGCTTTGGACGCGGAAGACCTGGCCAGGCTTCAGCAGGTGCCCGGCTTGGGCGCCAAGACCGCGCAGAAGCTTGTCTTCGCCCTGAAGGGGAAGCTGCCCGGGAAGGCCCCGGAGGAAAACCGAGGACAATGGGCGGATGTGGTTCGCGCCCTGACGGACATGGGGTATGACCGCAAACGAGCCTCCGAGACGGTTTCCCGACTCGCCGCCGGGGCGGACGGGAGGAAGGGCCCGGAGGCGGAGCAGGAGCTCTTCCGTAGGGCCATCGTGGAGTTGTCCACGTGAGCGTCCGGGACGGAAAGGCCCGGAACCCCGAGAAGGTCACTCGTCCGGGGGACCCGCGAAAGCCGTCCCGCGGCGTCCTGGATACCGGATACGACCTGGCCGAGGACGAACGCGAGACCCTCCTGCGCCCCCGGCGCCTTACGGAGTTCCTGGGACAGGCGAGGATCAAGGAAAACCTCTCCGTTTTCATGCAGGCCGCCCGGGAGCGCAAGGAGGCTCTGGACCATGTCTTTCTCCTGGGCCCGCCCGGGCTTGGGAAGACGACCCTGGCGGGGGTCATAAGCCACGAACTCGGGGTGGATTTCAAGATCACCAGCGCCCCGGCCCTGGATAAGCCCAAGGACTTGGCGGGCATACTGACTACGGTCACGGAACGCACGGTTTTTTTTATAGACGAGATACACAGGCTGAAGCCCGCGATCGAAGAGATGCTCTACATAGCCATGGAGGATTACGAACTCGACTGGATCATCGGCCAGGGGCCAGCGGCGCGCACGGTTCGGATACCCCTTCCGCCCTTTACCCTTATAGGCGCAACGACGAAGGCGGGCATGGTATCAAGTCCCCTCGTCAGCCGTTTCGGCATTTCCCTCCGCTTCGGCTTCTACGAGACCGAGGAGATCATTCTGATCCTTAAGAGGTCCGCCTCCATACTGGGAGTGGAGCTGGACGCAGAGGGGGCTGCCCTGCTGGCGGCCTCCAGCCGGGGAACGCCCCGCGTCGCGAACCGCCTCCTCCGGCGCATGCGGGACTTCGCCCAGGTGTTCGGAAAGGGCAGAATAGACGAGAAGGTTGTCCGGGAAGGGCTGGACCGCCTGGAAGTGGACCGTTACGGGCTGGAAAGGCACGATAGGGACATACTCCGGTCCGTAATCGAGAAATACGGGGGCGGGCCGGTTGGGGCGGAAACCCTGGCCATATCGGTCGGGGAATCCGTGGAGACCCTGGAGGACTACTGCGAGCCCTATTTGATCCAGGCCGGTTTCCTTCTGCGGACGCCGAGGGGCCGGGTGGCCGCGCCCCTCGCATACGAACACTTGGGATACCGGACGGAAAATGCGGACGAAAGACTTCTCTTTTGAACTTCCCGAGGAACTGATAGCGCAGCGCCCTGCGGGCGAGAGGGGAGCCTCGCGGCTCTTCGTCCTGGACAGGGCTTCCGACTCTTTCACGCACTCCACGGTGGCGGACCTGGGCTTGCATCTTCCCGAAGGCGCCCTGCTCGTGTTCAACGACTCCCGTGTCCGGAAGGCCCGAATCTACGGGCA
>CAYTYG010000058.1:0-12797 GCA_964441515.1 uncultured Treponema sp. | reverse complement strand
CCGGTGGTGCCCCGCTGCATCATGGCGTCAATGGCCTTCAGGTCCTCCACCACGGCCTTCCGGGCCTCCTTCACGGTCATGCCCCGGTACTTTTCGGGGGCCGCCTCGGACATGCGGCCCTCGGGGGTGAGGACGTTGATCCGCTCCAGGTTGTGGCGGTTGCCCACCTCGAAGTCGTTGGGGTCGTGGGCGGGGGTGATCTTCACCAGCCCCGTCCCGAACTCCCGGTCCACGTAGGCGTCCGCTATGACGGGGATGGTCCGGTTCGTGAGGGGCAGCCTCACCCGCTTGCCGATGACGCCCTGGTAGCGGGGATCCTCCGGGTGGGCGGCCACGGCGGTGTCCCCCAGGAGGGTTTCCGGCCGGGTCGTGGCTATCTCGATGCGCCCGGAGGGGCAGCCGGGGCTGGGGCCGTCCACAAGCTCGTAGTAAATGTGGTACATGGCCCCGGCCTCGTCGGCGTGGTCCACCTCGTCGTCCGCCAGGGCGGTGCCGCAGGAGGGGCACCAGTTCACCAGGTACTCGCCCTTGTACACCAGCCCCCGCTCGTAGAGGGAGACGAAGACCTCCCGCACGGCGCGGGAGAGCCCCTCGTCCAGGGTGAAGCGCTCCCGGGTCCAGTCGCAGGAGGAGCCTATCTTCTCCAGCTGCTTCTTGATGATGTCGTGGTGCTCGTTCGCCACCTTCCAGGTCTCCTGGACGAACTTTTCCCGGCCCAGGTCCCGGCGGAGGATGCCCTTGGCCCGGAGCTTTTTCTCCACCACGTGCTGGGTGGCTATGCCCGCGTGGTCGCTGCCGGGCACCCAGAGGGTGGGGCGGCCCAGCATGCGGTTATATCGTATCGCTATATCTTGCAATGAGTTGTTGAGGCCGTGCCCCATGTGCAGGACCCCCGTGACGTTCGGGGGCGGAATGACGATGACGAAGGGCTCCTTCCCGTCCGCCGGGGAGGGCTTGAAGTGGCCGGCCGCTTCCCAGGCCTGGTAAACGCGGTCCTCGAAATCCTTGGGGTCGTAGGCTTTGGCGAGTTCGATGGCTTTCATGAAAAATCCTTCGTCCGTGCGCATCCGTGCCGGGGCTCCGCCGGGGCGCGGATGCGCGGTTAGGGTGGAACTTTAGCAAATTAAGGAAAGAAAATCAAAGGGGAGCGGAAAAACCTTTGCCCGGCGCGGCTTTTTCGCTACAATCAACGCAAAAGAACCCTGCCAGGAGAAACCCGATGCCCGTGAACCCCGGTAGCAATCCTCCCGCCGCCCCCAGGATCCGGATACCCTTTCGGGAACGGGCTTCCATGGTCCTGCGCTACGCCCGAGGGAAGCTGGCGGATCAGGCGCGGGCCGTGGCCTTCCTGGTGCTCTACCTGGCGGCCTTCCAATTCCTGGTGCTGCGCCGGCCCATCGGGAACGCCCTGGCGGTGGCCCTGGGCATAGGGGCGGTGGCCCTCGGGCTGGCCCTCTTCCTGGAAGGCCTGTTCCTGGGGGTCATGCCCCTGGGCGAGAAATGCGGCCTCCGGCTCCCCTCCCGGGCGGGCATCGCCGTCATCGTCGCCTTCTCCCTGGTCCTGGGGATCACGGCCACCCTGGCGGAACCCGCTATAGGCTTTTTAAGGGCCCAGGGAAGCTCCGTCCTTCCCTGGGAGACTCCCCTGCTCTACCTGCTCCTGAACCGCGGAACCTCCTGGCTCGTGACGGCCATCGCCGTCGGGGTGGGCATCGCGGTGGTCCTTGGAGTGCTCCGGTTCCTCCGGGGCTGGTCCCTGCGGCCCTTCCTCTACGTCCTCATACCCCTCCTTCTTGGTTTTTCCCTGTGGGCCTCCCGCAACCCCGCGGCCGCCTCCGTGGTGGGCCTTGCTTGGGACACCGGGGGGGCTACCACCGGCCCGGTGACCGTCCCCCTGGTGATAGCTCTGGGGATAGGGGTGTCCCGCATCGTGGGCAAGGGGGACGGCGCTTCCGGGGGCCTGGGGGTCGTCACCCTGGCTTCCGCCCTGCCCGTCCTGGCGGTCCTGGGCCTCGCCCTGGCCCTGGCCCCGAGGGTTCCCGAACCCATGGGGCGGGAGGCCTTTTTCTCCCGGGAAAACAGGGATAAGGCGGTTTTCACGGCCGGATCCGAGGAGGCCCTCCGGGGTATGGCGGCCGGGGCGCTGCAAACCCTGGAATACGCGGCGGCATTCGGCGAGGAAACCCCGCCCCCCGCCGGCGGGGACTCGCCGGGGACGGAAGCCGCCGGGATCTCCCCGGCCTCCCACCTGGGAAACGCCCTCAAATCCATCCTGCCCATGGCCCTGGTGCTCATCGTGACCCTCCGGCTCCTCCTGCGGGAGAGGATAGCGAACGCGGACGAGCTGGCCCTGGGGCTGGCCTTCGCGGTGGCGGGGCTCTTCCTGTTCAGCTTGGGCATGGAGAGGGGTCTCAACGTGCTGGGGAGGGAGGCGGGCCGCAACCTTCCCAAGGCCTACACGGCATCGGAGCGGCCGGACCGCGCCCGGGTCTACCGGGGGGTGGAGGAGTCCCTGGTGGTCCGCGTCCTGGGGAAGGACGGCCCCCGGGAGTACCTGGCCGTGGAGGGCCGTTCGGGCCCCGAGCTCCTACCCTTCGAACGGGAACGCTTCGACCCGGCGGCCTCGACCTATACCCACGTGCCCGTGGAGCGCCCCATCCTGGCGGACGCGCCCAAGTGGGCCGGCTTCGCCGCCGTGATGGCCTTCGTCTTCGTCCTGGGGTTCGGGGCAACCCTCGCGGAGCCCTCCCTGAACGCCCTGGGCATCACCCTGGAGGAGCTGACGGTGGGGACCTACAAACGCTCCTTCCTGGTGCGCACCGTGGCCGTGGGGGTGGGCTTCGGCATGGCGGCGGGATTCGCCCGCATCCTCCTGGACCTTCCCATCCTCGCGATCCTGGGTATACCCTACGTCCTGGCCCTCGTCCTGACCGCGTTCTCCTCGGACGAGTTCGTCGGGATAGCCTGGGACTCCGCCGGGGTCACGACGGGGCCCATCACCGTTCCCCTGGTGATCGCCGCGGGCCTGGGCATAGGGGAGCAATCCCTGGCTGCGGAGAGCTTCGGGGTAGTCGCGGCTGCGTCCGTCTTCCCCATCCTCTCCGTCCTGGCCTCCGGGCTGGCGGTGAAGCTGAGGAACCGGCGCTCCCTGAACCTCAACCTGGACGAAATGTGAGAGGCGCGCAATGAACCGGGAACGAGTCGCCAAGATAACCTGCGTGGCCGCGGCGTCCCTCCGCCCGGCCCTCCTTTCGGCGCTGGAGGATGCCGGCGTACCGGAGACCTACATCCAGAACGGCAAGCAGATCTGCCTGGCGGAGCGGGGCGGCCCCTTCGGGGTCTTCCCCCGGGTGGAGCTGGAGGATTCCGCCGCGGACATCTACCGCTTTTACGTCCCCCCGGATCGCGCCGAGGAGGTCTGCGCCCGGCTTGCCGACTCCGCCAGCCTGGCCCTGCCCGGACGGGGAAGCCTCTTCGTGGAGCAGGCGGAGATCCTGGCAGCGCCCCCGGAGACCCCGCACCCGCCGGCCGGGAAAGGGCTGGGAGCCGTCACGGAGGCCATCAAGGGCATCCTGAAGCCCGGCTCCCGGCTCCTGGACTTCACCGCCCTTACCTGCATAGTCCAGCGGGGGCAGGGCGCGACCTTGGCCCGAACGATGCTGGAGATGGGGCTCTGCGTCCCGGTGGTGGCCTTCGGCCAGGGCATGGGCCTAAGGAACAAGCTGGGGCTCCTCAGGATCACCATCCCCGTGGACAAGGAGGTGATCTACTTCCTGGTGCCCGCGGCGGACACGAATCTCGTGGAGGGCATAGCCGTGCACAAGGCCCGGCTGGACCGCCCCGGACAGGGCTTCATCTACCGTTCCCGGGTGCGCGCCGCGGTTGTGAACACCCGCATGAGCCGCACCCGGAGGCGCCACGTGGCCACGATGGAGCAGGTGATATCCGCCGTGGACGCCCTCCAGGGTTCCACGGACTGGCGCCGCATCACGGGCCCCGGGCGGGGACGGGGATCCGCGGGCCCCGCGGGGCCCGCCCTGGTTTGCCTGTCCCTGACCTGCGACGAAGGCCGGGCCGGGGATTTCGTTCGGGCGGCCATGGACGCCGGGGCGGGGGGAGCCACCCTCATGCGGATGGGGTACCAGGACTTCCCGCAGAACCCGGAATCCGGAAAGGCCAAGCCCAGGGCCCTCGCGTCCCACGCGCGGGAAACCTGCGACCTCATCGTCCCGGAGGACCTCAAGGAAAAGATCCTTAAGGCCATGGCCGGGCGCGGCCTGTTCGAGCCGGGCGTCTACGGCCAAGTCGAGGTCACCTCCGTGGAAAAAGCCGTCACGTACCGGGGCTGAGCCCTCCGCGGGTTTTGTGCTAAGTACCCCGGATCGGCCGGGCCGCGGAGGCGGTCCGATCCCGGGCCGGCTAACCCGGCGGTCGGCCCGTTTGCCCCGCCGGCTTGCGGCGGTTATACTTTTTCCATGCTCTGCGACGCCCACATCCACGCCCCGGTCCTGGCTGTTCGGGACCCGGGCTTTCCGGAGCGTTTCCGGGCCGGAGGCTACCGGGCCTGCTCGGCGGCCCATTCGGGCCCTGAAATGGACGCGAACCTCTCCCTCCGGGACGAGGGCCTGGACCTGGTACTTTCCCTGGGCATGCACCCCCAGGAGCCGGACTGGTCCCTCGCGGACCGCATGGAATCCGAGGCCCGCTCCGGAAGCCTGGCCGCGATCGGGGAGGCGGGCTTCGACTTCTACGGCGACGAGCCGTACCGGACGCGCACCCCGGAAAACCTGGCCGCCCAGAGGCGGGCCTTCGAACACCAGCTGGCCCTGGCGGAGCGGTACGGGCTGCCCCTGGTCCTGCACGTGCGCCGCGCCCTGGACCTCGTGTTCGAGTACGCCCCCCGGCTCAAGCGGATTCCCGCGGCGGTCTTCCATTCCTGGTCCGGCCCCCTCCCGGAGGCCCGGGCCCTCCTGGACCGGGGGGTCCCCGCCTACTTCTCCTTCGGCGCGCCCATCCTGAACGGCAACCGCAGGGCCCGGGAGTCCTGCGCCCTCCTTCCCTGGAGACCGACGCCCCCTGGCAGCCCCCCCGGGGCCTGGAGTTCTGCACCCTGGAGCATCTGGCCCGTATCCGGGACGAGGCCGCGCGCCTTCGGGGCGTCGATCCCGGGGCGATGGAGGAGTCCTCGGCGGCCGCCTTCGGGGCCGCCTTCGGGGTACCGGAGTCGGATTCTCCGTGACGAAACGTCCTTGGGCGAATATACTTTTTCCAGGAGAGCAATATGCTGATCTTGATATCCAGGCTGTTCGGGATGTTCGCCCTAAAATCCAAGAAAATCCTCTTCCCGGCGGGAGGGATCCTGCTCCTCCTGCTTTTCCTGTCGCCCGTATGGATCCGTCCGGCCGCGGATCGGCTCTCGATCCGGTCCCGGCTGAACCTGATCTCCAGGATCAATTCCGTGGAAAGGGCCAAGCTCAGGGAGGCCGCCCTGAAGAAGGGCTACGACCGTATCCTTGCGGATTACTCGAAACTGGGGGGAGGCATCACCCTTGCCGCCCCGAAGGGGAAGTTCAAGGCGACGGAGCTTTTCAAGAAGCCGAACCCGGGAAAACTTCTGACGGGTTCCATCCTGTGGGTCCTGCTGGGCCTGACGGGCCTTTTCGCCCGGGACGTCAAGCCGCTCCACCGGATTCTGGTCCTTCTCCTATTTAGCGCCCTCGGCCTCGCGTCGGGACTGCTCCTGATCGGCCTTCCGATCCTGGCCCCTTCGGGCGCGTATCTCGGCGCGGTGCTCTTGTCGGAGACCGCGCTTTTCTGCGTCTTCGGGACTTTGATCCAGGAAGTCAACCGGAAATAGAGGGGGGGCGGCGGCCTCTTAGATGACGCCCTCCGCACGGAGCTTTTCCAGGTCCTTCTCCTTGTAGCCCAGAAGATCCCCGTAGATCTCCCGATTGTTCGCGCCGACCAGGGGTATGGGGAGCTTCCGGTCTCCCGGGGTCCTGGACATCTTGTACACGGAGCCGCTCAGCTTGACCTTTCCGGAGAGGGGCTGCTCCACCTCGATGATCATCTCCCTATGCAGGATCTGGGGATCCTTGGCCACCTGGTCGAAGGAGGGGACGGGGGAGCTGGGCACCTGGAATTTCCGGAAGGCCGCGACGGCGTCCTCGACGGTCCTGTCCTTCAGCCAGGCATGCAGGACGCCCTCGACCTCCGACATGTTCTTGGCCCTCAGCACCCGGGTCGCGAAGCGTTCGTCGCCGCTCAGGTCTTCCCGGTCTATGGCCTTCAGCACCTTCTGCCACTGGTCGTCCGTGATCGTGCAGATGACCACGTAGCCGTCCTTGGCCGGGTACGCACCGAAGGGGGAAGAGCTGGAGAGACGGTTGCCGAGCCGTTTGGGAGCCTCCAGGGTGTCGAAGTAGTTGGCCCGGTCCGGAAAGACCATCGCCCATATCCCGTCCTGCATGGAGATGTCGATCCGCTGGCCTTCCCCCGTTACGGTCCTGTAATGAAGGGCGGCCAGGATGGCGATGACCGCGTTGTATCCCCCCATGTAGTCCGCGAGGGAGACGCCGACCTTGAGGGGCTCGCGGTCGGGAAAGCCGGTCACGCTCATGAGCCCGCCCATGGCTTGGCCGACCATGTCGTAGGTGATATCGTCCCGGCGGGGCCCCGTCTGGCCGAAGCCGGAGATGGAGGCGTAGATGATCCCCGGGTTGATCCCTCTAACGGCTTCGTAGCCCAGGCCCATGCGCTCCAGGACGCCGGGCGCGAAGTTCTCCACGAGGATGTCGCACTTGGCCGCGAGCTTCCGGGCGATCTCCAGGCCCTCCGGGCTCTTCAGGTTCAGGGTCACGCTCTTCTTGCCCCGGTTGTAGGCGAAGAACTGGTAGGATTCCCCTTTCGGGGTCAAGGGAGCGGCCTTCCGTTCCGGTTCGCCCTTGCACGGAAGCTCCACCTTGATGACTTCGGCCCCCAGTTCGCACAGCACCGAGGTTCCATGGGGTCCCGACAAATATTGAGTAAAATCCAACACCTTGACACCTTCCAATGCCTTAGCCATTATCCCTGTCTCCTCACGGTGAAATGGTGAAAATGGTAGGTACTGTCACGAAGGACAGGAATCGTCCTTCCCGGCGGAATCGAAACCGACGGAAACTCTATTCCGGCCGGTTTCCATGCCGCATCCGTTCCGCCGCGAACTCCGGCGCTGTCCATCCCGTCCGCCCCGGACCTGTTGATTATGGGGGTCGAAAAACGTCCTGTCAATGATTAATATCTTTCCAGGTATTTCTAACACCTAGGAATACTGGCAATACGGCCTTCGGCGCCGAAAGGGCACACACTACCTTCGCCGGGCGCCGGGTCCGCCGGCCCGGGACGCATGGCCCCCCGGGCCCGGTTCGAGTATACTGCCCGCATGTCCTTCACCGACCGAACCCGCATCCTCCTGGGCGACGAAGCCGTCGACCGCCTGGCGGCCGCCCGGATCTGCGTCTTCGGGCTGGGAGGCGTCGGGGCCGCCTGCGCCCTGGACCTCGTGCGCGCCGGCGTGGGGAGCCTCGTCGTCGTGGACTTCGACGCCCTGCAGGAATCCAACCTGAACCGCGTGGTCTTCGCCTCCCGGGAAAACATCGGCCGCCCGAAGCCGGACGCCTTTCGGGAAGCGGCCCTGCGGGTCAATCCGGACGTCCGCGTCGAGGCGGTCGGCTCCCTGGTGCGCGGCGCCGAGGCCGCGGACCGCGTTCCCGAGGGCTGCGGCTACTACCTGGACGCCATCGACACCCTGAACCCCAAGGCCAACCTGATCGCCGCGCTGGCCGCCCGGGGGGCGCCCTTCGCGTCCTGCCTGGGCACCGCGGGGCGCGTGGCCCCGGAGCGCCTGCGGCTGTCATCCATTTGGGAGAGCCGGGGCTGCCCCCTGGGGCAGAAGCTCCGCAACCGCCTGCGCCGCATGGGCGTAACCTGCGATTTCCCGGCCGTGTGGTCCGACGAGCCCCCCGTCCCCCCCGCCCTGCCGGAGGACGGTTCGAGGCCGGGGGACGTGGTGGAGGGCGTGCGGGTGCGCGCGGTGCAGGGCTCCGGCCCCTTCGTCCCCCAGGCGGCCGGGCACATCCTGGCCAGCGTAGCCGTACGGGCCCTCCTGGGAATACCCTTTTAAAGATGCCCGGTTAAGAAACGCCGTTTCCGCATGTCCGGTCCGCCCTTCCGCAGTATCTCTTGATGTACATAGTTCTTTTGGATACTTTATAAAGTAACCTTAATTAAGAAACCGAGGCATCGATGCGTCCCGCCACCCCGTCCTTCATGAAACAGGTCAACGACTCCCTCCTGAGGAAAGCCCTGAGGGAGCTCGGACGCGCTACCCAGGCCGAACTGGCCGGGGACACCGGCCTCAGCCTCACGACCGTGGCCCAGGGACTGCGGGCCCTGGAGGAGGGCCTCGAGATACGGAAGTCGGGCTGCCGGGAATCCCGGGGCGGCCGCAGGGCGGCCCTGTACGAGAGGAACCCGGACGCGGCCCACTTCTACTCCGTGGCCGTGGAGGGGGACCGCCTGAGCTGGGCCGTCGCCAACGCACTGGGGACCGTCCTTTCGGAAGGGACCCGCATGGTCCACAGGGACGCGATCGAGGAGACCGTGGACCTGATGAAGGACATGCGGGAAGACGCGTTTTCCAGCACGGCCCCCCGGGCCGCCGCCGCGGTAGGAATTCCGGGGGCCCTTCTGGAGGGCCGGGTCCTCACGGGCAAGTTCAGCCGGGCTTGGAGGGACGCCGATTTGGGGGCCAGCCTCTCGGAGCGGACCGGTATCCGGACGGTGCTGGAGAACGACGTGAACGCGGCGGCCCTGGGCTTCGAGCGGAGGTCCCGGCTCGAGGGAAGGCCGCTTCCCAGCCTGGTATACCTCTACCGCAACGACGACGGCACGGGCGCCGGGGTGGTCGCCGACGGACGCCTGGTGCGCGGGGCCGCCTGCTTCGCGGGCGAGGTGGGACACATGCCCCTTTACCCGGACAAGACCTTCGACCAGGCCCTGACCGAAGCCGGCACGGATTCCGAGTACGCCGAAGCCTGGGCCCGCGCCCTGGCGGCGGTCAACTGCGTCGTGAATCCCGCCCTCTGCGTCGTCGGGGGCTCCCACTTCCGCTTCGACCTTTCCGACGCCATAGAGAGGGAATACAACGCGCGGATTGACGCGACCGTACGCCCGCGCCTGGTCTTCAACAAGAACACGCGCATCCATTATCTGGCCGGCCTCTGCGCCGTCGCGGAGGAAACGCTCTTCCCGAGCTACCGGTTGTCCGGCGGCCGGGAGCCCTGAATCCGTCGGGATGGGCCGGAGGCTCCCTTCAGCCCTTCTTTCCAAGGCCGATCAGGTAAACCTCGAAGCTCTCGGAGCGGCAGGCCTTGGGCTTGAAGCCCCGGGCCGTCGTGAAGCGTTCCCGGAGGGAATCCAGGAGCTCCCGCTCCCCGCCGCCCTGGAAGAGCTTGACGACCAGGCTTCCCCCCGGCGCCAGGACCTCGTCCCCGTAGCCGATGACGGCCTCCACGATGGCCTCGGAGCGGCCGGTATCCACGGTACGGTCCCCCGTCGTGGAGGGGGCCGCATCGGAAAGCACGAGGTTGTAGGGGCCCCGCTCCGCCAGCGCCGCCCGCACGGAGGGATCGTAGAGGTCCCCCCGGAGGAAGAAGAAATTCTCCTCCGGAGGCTTCATCCCCAGGGGGCCGAGGTCCAGGGCGGCGAGGAACCCCGACCCTTTCAGGAAGCGGAGGACCCAGAGGGACCAGCTGCCCGGCGCGGCGCCTATGTCCAGCACCCGCATGCCCGGCCGGAGAAGCCGGAACTTCTCCTGCATCTCCGCGAGCTTGTACACGGACCTGGCCGGGTACCCCTCGCTTCGGGCCTTGAGGGACCAGTGATCCGGCTTCTCGTAGCTGCTCCCCGCCATGGCAACAAGCCTTCCTCTCGTGTATTATGCGGTATGCGCGCCGAGTATACGGAAATCCTGGAGAAAATTGAAGACGCCCTGGCCCGGGAGCTCCCGGAAATCCCCTCCGACGGCTGGCTGGAAAGCCGTTTCGGGCCCCTGAACGTCCTGCCCCGGGAGGAGGATCGACGCGCCCTGACGGCCCCCGCCCGGGAGCTTGTCGGGCGCGGCGGGAAGCGGTGGCGGCCCCTTTTACAGGTCCTGGTGGCCCGGGCCTTCGGCACCGGGGACCTGGCCCTGGCCCTGGCCGCCCTCCCGGAGATCGTCCACAACGGCACCCTCATCGTGGACGACATCGAGGACGGGGCCGAGATCCGCCGGGGCGGGCCCGCCGTGCACGTGGTCTTCGGGACGGACGCCGCGATCAACGGGGGAAACCTCCTGTATTTCCTCCCGGCGGCCCTCCTGGAGGAACGGGTCGACGATCCGCTCCTGCGTTCCAGGCTCTACGCGGCCTACGCGGCCCAGCTGCGCCGGGTGCACCTGGGGCAGGCCCTGGACATCGCCTGGCACCGGGACCACGGCCGCGTTCCGACGTCGGAAGAATACCGGCTCATGTGCTCCCTCAAGACCGGGGCCCTCTCCGCCCTGGCGGCGCGCTTGGGAGCCCTCACGGAAAGCGCCCCGATCCCGGCGGCGGACGCCCTGGTCCGGGCCTTCGAGGACGCCGGGGTGGCCTTCCAGATCCTGGACGACGTGCGCAACCTCCGCACCGGCAACCCCGGAAAGGCCCGGGGGGACGACATCGTGGAGGGCAAGAAGAGCCTCCCGGTCCTCCTGGCCTGCGGCCGGGACCCGGGGCTGCGGAAACGGCTTCCGGCCCTCTTCGAACGCGCCCGGGCGGGCGGCCCGTCCGACCCGTCCGTCGAGGAGGCCATAGCCGCCATAGCGCGGACGGGCGCCCTGGAGGCGGCGGAATCCGAGGCGGAAGCCCTGCTGGCGTCCGCGGAAACGGCCGCGGGGGCGGCCTGCCCGGAGGGACCGGGCAGGGATCCGCTCCTGGGCATCTTTCCCCTCCTGGCGGGCCGTTGATGCGCCCCCGGATCATTGCATCCAGAACCCTCAGCCGTTAGAATCAGGGTAATGGCGACCAATACCCTCGTGGAAGCGGACATCTGGACCGTCGCCCAGACGGACCAGGGGAACGTGGTGCTCGTGCGGCCCAAGGGGTCCGAGCTCGCGGTTCCCATATTCATCGGACAGCTGGAGACCCAGTCCATCCTGATCGGCCTGGGGCACGTGGAGGTGCCGCGCCCGCTCACCCACGACCTCTTTCTGACCACCCTGAAGGCTCTCGGCACGGAGCTGACCCGCATCGAGATCAACGACCTCAAGGACGGCACCTTCTTCGCCCGGCTCCTCCTGGTCCGGGGGGAGGAGAGCATCGCGGTGGACGCCCGGCCCTCCGACGCCATAGCCGCCGCGGTGCGGGCGGGATGCCCGGTCTTCATAGCGGAGTTCATCGTGGAGGAGGCGGGCATCTCCGTAAACCTCGTCTCCGAGTCCGCGCGCCTGGAGCCTTCCGCCCCCGGCGCCGAGGACGAGAAGGAGCGCCTCCGCAAGGAGCTGGAGGAGGCCATCGCAGAAGAGGACTACGAGCGAGCGGCCCTTCTCCGGGACAAGCTTAAGGATCTCAACGACTAGCCTCGGTTCCGTACCGGCCGGAAAAGCCGCCCGGCTTCGCAGTCCGAAGCGTCCCGTTCCCGGCGGGGCGCCGGCCGGCAAGGTTGACCGATCCGCGCTTCCCCTGCCATACTTCCGCACCACAGCGCCAGCCGCATCAAGGAGCGCCCGATTGCTGAAGAATAAGCGCAAGGACGGAAGCCCCATCCGGGGGCTACCGGCTTTCACGGGGATCATGCCCTACCTCATGCCGGACAAGGCCGGATCGGTCATCTTCTATCCGGAAGACTACGATATAACGGACACCCTGGCCTACATCAAGGAATGGAACCGGGACAACGCCCGAGGGGAGAGGGTCCTCCTTACGCTCTTCGAGGTGGTCCTGTGCGCCACAGCCCGGACCATCTGCCTCCGGCCCCGGATCAACCGCTTCATAGCCGGGAAAAAGTACTACCAGAGGAACCGGGTCCTCCTTTCCTTCGTGGCCAAGAAGGAGCTGACGGACGCGGGCAAGGAGGTCAACGTGAAGATCCCCTTCCGGCCCGAGGAGACCCTGGCCACGACGGCCCGGAAGGTCCGGGACTACATCCGGGACTGCACCTCCGACGACGGGGAGGACAACGAGAAGGTCGTGGACACGATGATGAAGTTTCCCGGCCCCTTCCTCCGGTTCTTCAACTTCGCCTACAACTGGCTGGACAACCACAACCTCCTGCCCTACTCGGTCACCCAGAGCGATCCCATGTGGAGTTCCGTGTTCCTGGCGAACATCGGGTCCTTCGGACTGGACGCCCCCTTCCACCACCTCTTCGAGCGGGGAACCTGCCCCATCTTCATGGCCGTGGGAAAGGTCCGGGCCGTGAACCGCCTGTCCAAGGGCCCGGACGGGTCCCCCCGGGTGGAGGAGCGTCGGATGCTCCGGGTCAACTACTCCTTCGACGACCGGATCGCGGACGGGATCTACATGGGCCGGAGCCTGGAGCTGATCAAGCGGTTTATCGAGAACCCCGCTCTCCTGGCGGAACCGGAGAACATCCCCCCGGAGATACTTGCCGAGCTTTCCCTGGCGCCGTGATCCGGGCAACCGGTTCAGGAATGAACCACGGAAAAAACGCGACAGGATAACAGGATATAGACGGATGGACAGGATAGTAATTTCAAAAAAGAAAACAGCACGGAC
>CAYTYG010000057.1:7277-12803 GCA_964441515.1 uncultured Treponema sp. | reverse complement strand
GGATATCGGCACTATCCCCCCACTTCGTATACTTCTCCCATTCCCGGGGCGAAAGGCGAAAGCCGGGCGGGACGGCCTCCGGGTCGAACGCCTCCAGGAGAAGGGGGAGGGACGCGGCGGGCGCGGAGGATTCCAGAAAATACCCGGAGGTGAACGAAGAGCCCGCCTCCAGGCGGTAGGGAACTATGGATTCCGGCGCGTCGATCCCAAGAAGGGCCCCCCGGTCCAGGTTTAAAATCCAGTACTCCTGCTCCACCCGTTCCCGGCCCTCCCAGTCCGGCAGGGGCCACCGGAGGGCGCCGTCCGGGACGCTTTCGGGCGCCTCGTTTCCCCGAGAGTCGGCCCGAAAAGAGCCTCTCCCGTCGTACTCGGAGAGGACGAACCTGCGCAGAAGGATGTTCGCGTCCAGCGGATTCTTCCGTACGATCAGGACCAGCTCGTCGGAAAGGGATATCTCCGTCTCCAGTTTCAAGTAACGGGCAAGATCGAAGCGGAAAAGAGTGGGTTTGAGAAGTCCTCCGCCCCGGGCGGAGGCCCCCTCGGCGTAGCGGCCCAGCATAAAAAGTAGCGGGAGAAACAGGAGCAGAAAGACGCACCCGAGCCGCAGGACCCGGAACGCGCCGCGGCCGGGAAGCCGGGGCCCCCGGGCGGAAAGAACCCCCAGGGACAGGAAGAGAAGGGCCCCCGAGACGGCTGCCAGGAGGCTCGGATGCGGGTACAAGGTCACCCGGAAGCCCCCCTGGGACCAGAAGAGAGCCGCCAGGAAGGCCAGGTCCAGCCCGGCTTCGAAGGCCGTAAAGAGCCCCCGACGCTCCGCGCAGTCCGAAGAGAGAAAGGTCCACCACCAGAGCGGCAGGAGGGGCCAAAACGTCTCGTCGAAGGACGGATAGAGGGCGTCCGTCCCCGGCCCGGGAAAGAGGGCTCCCGCGGCGCGGAAAAGGCCGAAGGCGGCGGCCCGCAGCGCGAAGGGGGCGGCGGCGGCCAGAAGCAGGCGAACCCAGCCCCGAAGCCGGGTCCTGCCCGCTAGGGTGCCCCCCATGCCCAGGAGCGCGCAGAGAACCAGCATACGGGGCCAGTATGCGAGGTCTTTGAGAAGAAGATACGCCTGGGACGCCACGAGGAGCAGCGCCAGAAACTTTAAGAGGCGGGCCGCGGCCGTCGGGCGTTCAGAGAACGTGTACATCCACGCCTCCCCTGCCCGCCAGGTCCCGTTCGTCGAGCTCCCGGGCCTTGGTATAGTTCCTGCGAAACGCCTTCCGGGGCTCGAATTTTACGGCGTCGGTCCCCTCCCGGAAGAGAAGATCCCTCCATGTCCGAGGCCGCTGCGGCGTCAGCCCGGGGAATACCAGGACGCTCCTTAAGCCCCTCTCGGCCCGCGCCGAAAGGAGGGTCCTTCTAGCCGGGCTTCCCGGAGCCCCGAAGACCACGAGCGGCTCGGGACCCGTATCCCGGGTTGCGGGGGGGCCATCCTTCCAGACGAGCCCCGCGAACCACCGCCGGAGCCCTTCCTCGTCCTCCGGCGCGTCCGGAATTCCCCAGGCCGAGCAGGCCACGCTCCGGCCGCGTGCCGTCAGGAATCCCGCGAAAAAGGCGGCCGCGGCAACCACCGTGTCCAGGAAGATCTCTCCCTCCTCCCCTTGGACGTAGGACGGGCGCTCCGTATCCACGAAGACCCGGAGGGCCCTCCGAGGGGGCGGCGTCAGATCCCCGGGGCGGACGAAGAGGGACCCGAAGCGGGCGTACTGCTTCCAGTGTATCCGACGGGGGTCGTCTCCCGGGGCGTAGGGCCGGGAATCGAAGCGCTCCTCCCCCCGGACGAGCCGGTCGGAGAACACCGGGCTCTCCCCGCCCTCGCCCAGGGGCGAAACGAAGGAAGCCGCGCCCGAGGAGGGAGGGACGACCGCCTCCAACCCGGAAACCGCCGCGCGGCGGACCCGGAAAAAGCCGAAGACGTCCCGCGCCCGGATCTCCGCCGCCCCCCGGTACACGCCCCGCGGGAGGGCGCCCGCCCCCGGCAGGGCGGCCCCCTCCTCCGACCCGGCGACGGGCAGCCGTATTTCCGAAGCTGCGGTCCTTCCGTTCCCCGCCGCCAGCCGGATCGCCGCGGTAGAGGCTATCCCCGGCGCCCGGGGTAGGGGAACGCTTCGGTTGCGGACCGAGACGGGACATCGAAGAAACCCGCGGCCGTCCTCCCGGGGCTTCCCGACCTGCACCTCCAGGGCTTCGGGATCGTCCGCCAGGGACCGGCCCTGCCTTCGGCCCTCCAGGATCACGCCGACCAGGGAGAGAAGGAGGGCCGCAAGGAGCCCCGTGCCGCAGAGAAGTGCGCCCAGCTCCGCCCGTACGGCTCCCGCGCAGAAGAGCCCGGAGGCCAGGAGCAGGAAGAGGAAACCCCGCAGCGTGAGGGGGCAGGCCGGGGAAGCGCCCCGCGGCTCCGGTCGGGGCCCTCCGGGGGAGCCCCTTGCCCGGTCAGGGGTTCCGGAGCGGGTCGGTCCGGGCAACCGTTTCCTCCCGGAGCCACCGCCGCAGGTCGAAGCCGGATTCCCTCATCCTCAGGCGATGGGCAAGGACGGGAACCGCCAGGTCCACGATGTCCTGGGCCACCACGAAGCCCCTTCCCTCCGCAAGGGCCCGGGCGCGGGACGCGGATACCAGCGCCAGAGCGGCCCTGGGGGAGGCGCCCAAGGCAAGGGCCGGGTGCGTCCGCGTGACGGCCGCCAGGTCCACCACGGATGCCTGGAGGGCCGGATCCACGTATACGCTCCGGGCTGTCCTCCGGACTTCCAGGAGCTCCGCAAGGGTCCTGCGGGGCTTCAAGGCCTTGAGCTGGTTGGAAGCCGGATCGTCCCGGAGTATGGACAGCTCCGAGTCCCGATCCGGGTACCCCAAGCCTATGCGCATGAGGAACCGGTCCAGCTGGGCGACCGGCAGGGGATAGGTTCCCTCGGTCTCCACGGGATTCTGGGTGGCCACGACAAGAAAGAACTCCGGGAGGGCCCGCGTGGCTTCCCCGGTCGTAACCTGGCCCTCGGCCATGGCCTCGAGAAGCGCGGATTGTACCTTGGGGGGCGTCCGGTTGAGTTCGTCGGCCAGCAACACGTTGGAAAAAACCGGGCCGGGATGAAAGACGAAGGTGCGGAGGTCCGGATCGAAGACATCCACTCCCGTAACGTCGTAGGGAAGAAGGTCGGGAGTGCACTGTAGACGCCGGAAGGAGGCGGGACGACCGTCCGCTTCCGCATCCCGGGCCAGGAGGGCCGCAAAGGTTTTGGCGGCCGTGGTCTTGCCCAGTCCGGGCAGGTCCTCGACAAGGATATGCCCCCCCGCCGCGGCGCAGACCAGGAATTCCCGGATAAAAGCGGCTTTTCCGCGGAGGACGGTCTCCATGCCCGCCGCGAGGTCCGCCAGGACCTCGGCGCTGCGTCGGATATCCCCGGCGGGTACAGTGCCCGGGGGGCTGAAAACCGCCGATTCGCGGCTCGAACCGGATCGGGGCTCCGGCCCGGACTTGAATCCCTCGGGATTCTTCTTCATGGACCAACTATAGCACGGCCTCCATCCGGAGACAAACGCCGTTCCCGTCCCAGAAAGCATCAAAAAGCTTTCCAGGCCTCCCCGGCCTTCGCGGAGAACCAGCGGAAGATGGCCTCGGAGCGGTTGCCGAAGGACGCCTCCAGCTTGCCCCGCACGCCGGGAACAACCGCCGCCCGGGCGCTCGACACCACCCAGAAGAGCACGCCCTCGTCCACGTTCAACGCCAGAACCCGCACCTTGAGGGCGCCCGGAGCGGCCACGGACAGGATTCCGTAGGACATGCGGGTCAGGTTGGTCGACTCCATCAGGACTCCGTCCGCCGAACAGCTGTAATCGACCCGATTGACGTTCCCCCCGAAGGAAAGATCCTTCTGCCAGACGGTGAAAGATTCCGAGGGCGGTACTTCCTTCACGGGTTCGTCGGGAACGGGTGTCCTATCCTCGAAGGAAACCACCCGCCAGGATTCCTCGTAGAAAAGGCGCATCCTGCCGCGGCTGGCGGACCAGTACTCTATGCCCTGGAGAGTGCCGACGGCCCTCAGGATGTTGAATATGGCCAGGGTTTCGGTCGGCAGCTCCGTCGCCCTGGGTTTTTTCCATACATAGAGAGCCTCCACCACGACGTCCGGGTCTTCCGCATCCAGGCCGCGCAGGACGAAATCGGCCAGCTCGTGGGAGGGCGCCCACGCCACCCCGGCCTTGCGGCCCGTGGAGGAACGGCGGAAATCCTTCCCCGCAAGGAGTTCCCCGGCCTGGTCCGGGACAAACACGGACAGGGGGTTCGCCCCCAGGGCAACCTGGGACGCCGCAACCAGAATCAGGAAAAAAACAGGACTCTTTCTCGTCATTCCGCGCATGTACAACCTCTGCTTGATGTGTTCCGAATAACTATATCGCATCCAGGACTCCCTGGCTTCCCCTCCCGGCGGTCGGGAACGACGGCTTTGCAAAAGGCTCCCCGGGATTGTATAACAAAGCATACGGCGGCCGATCCGTTCCCGTCGCCCTTCCGTCTTCCGTTTGTTCAAGCGGCCATTCCATCTTGCGGGAGTATCCATGGTTGTCGTCACCATAGCGCTGGAATTGTTCGGGGCACTGGGACTTTTTCTTTACGGAATGAAAGTCCTGTCCGACGGGATACAGAGGGCGGCGGGAAACCGGCTGAAAAGCGCACTGAACCACATGACCCGAAGCCCCCTGGCGGCCACGCTGACGGGACTGGTCATCACGACGCTCATACAATCCTCCTCGGCTACGACGGTCATGGTCGTGTCCTTCGCGAACGCGGGACTGCTCTCCCTGGTACAGGCCGTGGGCGTGATCATGGGAGCGAACATCGGAACGACCGTGACGGCCTGGATCGTCTCCCTGGTCGGGTTCAAATTCAAGATCACGGCCCTGGCCGTACCCATGGTCGGCGTAGGCTTCTTCCTGTCCACCTACGTCAAGACGCCGAATAAATCCCTGCGATACTACGGGGATGCTCTCCTGGGCTTCGGAATCCTCTTTATCGGCCTGGATTTCCTTTCCCATACTATCCCGAAACCCTCCCCGGAGGTTCTGGGCTTCCTGGGCCGGTTCTCCGGCCTTGGCCTGGCGTCCGTTCTCATCAGCGTCCTCGTAGGCGTCTTCTTGACGATCCTGGTCCATTCCTCCAGCGCCACGACCGCCATCGTGATCACCCTGGCTATGGAGGGGGTCGTGGATTTCCGGATGGCCGCGGGCATGGTCCTTGGGTGCAACATAGGAACGACGATCGACGCATTCCTGGCCTCCCTGGCCGCGAAGGTGCACGCGCGAAGGACGGCCTGGGCCCACATTCTCTTCAACGTGGCGGGCACCGTCTGGGCCGTCGCCCTATTCGATCCCTTCCTGCGGATTGTGGAATTCCTGGTTCCGGGGGAAACGGCCGCGAACGTCGCCGTCCACATCGCCATGCTCCATACCGTCTTCAATGTGGCCAACACCCTGATCCTGTTCCCCTTCATCCGT
>CAYTYG010000057.1:6251-7237 GCA_964441515.1 uncultured Treponema sp. | reverse complement strand
CTCCAGAACTCAACCTGTTGTACGCGCAGAAAGAGATCGCCAACATGGCGTCCCTGGCCAAGAACATGTTCGTGCGGTTCCGGGAGATCCTGAAATCCTCCCCGAAGGATCTAGGACAGGAGATCGAGGACTTCGCCCGCATGGAGGACCAGGCCGACCAGATGCGGGAGGAACTGTCCCGGTTTATACTGGAATGCGGCTCCCACGAGATGGGCGAGCGCGCACGCCAGGATCTTTCCGCCAGCCTCAGGATCGTGGACGACCTTGAAAACATCACGGACGACTCCCTGAGCCTACTGCATCTTTTGGACCGGGGTCGGAAACGCCTACCGCCGACCAGCGAACCCCGCTTCGACGAACTCGGGCCCTACACCCTGCTCGTGGAGAATTTTCTGGGCTTCGTCATGGAGAACCTGAACAACCGCATATCCGAGGAGCGGCTGGCCCTGGCCAAGGAGCACGAGGATAAAATCGACGAGATGCGTTCCACCCTAAAGAAAAGCGCGCGAAAGCGCCTGAAGGCCGGCGCGGACGTCAAGCTGGAACTCCTATATATAGACATCGTCCGACATATCGAAAAAATCGGGGATCACGCCTTCGGGGTGGCGCAGTCCCTGAGGGAGATGCGCTAGCCGGATGCGGAAACGGCCGGACTTGCCTCCGCGCCCGCCGTCATGCTCCGCGCCCGATGTTCCGATAATGAGAATGATTTGCTCTTTACTTTATTTACATAAACACCCGCCGCGGCTAATCTATATAGCAACGGGATACCGCGTCGGACTGCGGATCCGCGGGAAAAGGAGCGAGGCGATCCATGTGCGAGAAAACCGAAGACCGACTTCCCGGGGGAACGGTCCATTCCGGCCCCGGCTCCGGTGCGTATGAACCTCCCCTCGACGATCCCGCCGCGGTTCGCTCCCTGGAAGACCGCCTGCGCTGGGAGCGTCAAAGGAACAGGCGCCTCCTTTCGGACCTGAGGAGAAACG
>CAYTYG010000057.1:296-6241 GCA_964441515.1 uncultured Treponema sp. | reverse complement strand
CTCAATTCCTGTGCGAAGCGGTCCAGCGGACCCGCCATATACCAGGCCAGCCCGGACGCGGTTTCCATAAGCGAACTGGAAGGGAAATACATCGATATCAACGAGGGATACACCCGGACCACCGGCTATACCCGGGAAGACGTCCTGGGGCGCTCGTCCCTGGACGTAGGGATCTGGGTCGATCCGGCGGACCGGGAACGCCTTATTGAGAGCATCGAAAAAGACGGTTACTGCGGAGATTTAGAATGCCCCTTCCGTTGCAAGAACGGAGAGATCAGGACGGGGCTCCTCTCCGCCCGGACGATACCCTTCGGCGGGAAACAGCGGCTCATCACGGTGGTTCGGGACATCACGGAGCAAAAAAACGCCGAACGAAGAACACGGGAGCTCCTGGAGGAAAAGGAACTCCTGCTCCGGGAAGTCTATCACAGGGTAAAGAACAACATGGCCAGCATCGCCTCCCTGCTCTCCCTCCAGGCGGGCTCATCAAAAACGCCCGAGGTTCGGGACGCCCTCCATGAGATGGGCAACCGGATCCGCAGCATACAGGTCGTCTACGACAAGCTCTTCCATTCCCAGGATTTTGAGCGCATATCCTTCGGGGAGTACCTGGACGACATGCTGGAGATAACCCGGTCCTCCCTTCCCGCGGGATCGGCCATAGCCCTGGAGTCGAAGCTGGAAGACATTCCCCTGGAGGCCAACCGCATCTTTCCCCTGGGCCTCATCGCGAACGAACTCGTCACCAACGCCATCAAGTACGCGTTTCCGGAAGGCCGGGCGGGAACCATCCGGGTCAGCCTCTCCCGAACGGACCCGGGGTGGTGCGTGCTTTCCGTGTCCGACGACGGCCGAGGCTTCCCGGAGGACCTGGATCCCGAGAACTCGACCGGGTTCGGGCTGACCCTCGTCTCGGCTCTCACGGCGCAGATTCGGGGACGACTCACCTTCCTCCGCGCCGGGGGAACGGAAGTGCGGATCAGATTTCCGGAAACCGCGATAAAATAGCCGGGCCGAACGACGCGCCCCGGGCCGGATCCGGTCCGGTATGCCGGAAAGCACAGGGTATCGCCGCGGGATTTTCCACGATTTCCTCGATACACTATACGGGTTCGCCGTCGTATCCCATGAACATCCGGAGGAGCGGTATGGCATCCAAAAAAGCGCCCGGTTCCAAGAAAAAAACCGGTAGGAAACGGGCAGCTCCACGGGCGCCGGGAAAGTCCGACCCCCAATTCCTTTCCAGGCTTTCCCGCGCCATAGAGGAAGAGTTCGCCTCCCCCCAGGTTCCCCGGAATGCGGCCGCCGGGGTTTCCCCGGAGCCGGCTCGCAACCCCGCCCGGCCGTCGGAAAACCGAGCGGCTGTAACACCCCCGGCCGCGGGAAAGAAGGCGGGCTCGCCTGCCGACCGTGAGAAACCGGCCGGCAAGCCGTCCCGAGCCGCGACAACGAGGAAGGGGAGCAAGGATCGAAGGACGCTTCTGGTACGGGAACTGACGGACCTCCTTAAGGAGCTGGACGAGGAAGGCTTGGATTTCCTTCTGGAGCAGGCGCACGTCCACCGGTACAACATGGAAGTGGAGAGGTTGAACGAGGCCGAGGAGCGGCGCACCGCCTCCCGCCCCGAGGCGAAGGGAAAGGCCGTCTCCAGGGCCGCGCCGCGTCCGCCCTCCCTCCGGATCGAGCGCTCCCAGGACGGAAATACCTACCATGTAGTCTCCGGCGGCCGCTACAAGATGTTCTCGGCGGAGGAGATGCTGGCCCTGGTGCGCATAGCCCACGCGAATCCCGACGGCTTCGAGGCGGGGCGCGGCCTGCACCGCTGGATGGTCCGGGAGCGCATGGACGCCATCTCGGACCTCGGCATCTCGGGCCCCTCCGATCCGAGCCTGTCCGTCCTCGCGGGAATCCTTCGAACGTCCTTCGCCAAGCCCGCGCCCCGGCGATAAAAAGGCGGCGCCCGGACGGGCGCCGCCTGCTGCGAGACTGCGTAGAAAAACCTCCCGTCAGGCGTACCGGAAAAACCCCCGGCCGGATTTTTTACCCAAGTAGCCCGCCTGCACCATCTTGACGAGGAGGGGACAGGGCCGGTATTTCGGATCCTTGAAACCGGCGTAGAGCACCTCCATGATTGCCAGGACCGTGTCCAGCCCGATAAAATCCGCCAGGGTAAGGGGTCCCATGGGCTGGTTCGTTCCGAGCTTCATGGCCTTGTCCACATCCTCCGGGGTAGCCAGGTTCTCGTACACCGCGAAGGCCGCCTCGTTGAGCATGGGAACCAGGATGCGGTTGACGATGAATCCGGGATAGTCCTTCGCGGCCGCGCTCTCCTTCCCGACTTTTTGCGCGAGCTCCGCCACCGCGGCGTACGTCTCGTCGCTGGTCTCGTGCCCTCGTATTATCTCCACCAGCTTCATGAGGGGCACCGGGTTGAAGAAGTGCATCCCGATCACCCGGTCCGCCCGCTTCGTCGCGGAGGCCAGCTTCGTGATGGAGATCGAAGACGTGTTCGACGCGAGTATGGCCCCGGGCTTCAGGATGCCGTCGAGCTTCCGGAATAATTCGAGCTTTAGGCTTTCATTCTCGTTGACCGCCTCTACGACAAGATCGGCGTCCGCGAGTCCTTCCAGGGCCGAGACGGTTTCAACGCGGGCCAGGGCGGGCTCCACGGCTTCCGCCTGTATCCCGCCCTTCTCCGCCAGCTTGCGCAGGCTCTTTTCCATGGCCGCCTTGGCCCGGGCCAGCTGCGCCTCGACCACGTCGAAGAGAATGACGCCGTACCCGGACTGGGCGCAGACCTGCGCGATTCCCCCGCCCATCTGTCCGGCCCCAAGAACTCCGATTTTTTTGATCATGCTTACCTCCGCTTAACCGTATGCCCGGGGGAGCCGCGGGCTTTCCCCCGGGAAGCAACCCGAGCGCGTTCCGCCTAAACGATCCCAACGCTGCCCAGGATGATGACCACCACGCAGGTCAGCACGGGAATCAGGACGGATACCATACCGATATCGGCATAACCGTCCTTGTGCGTTATCTGGGTGATGCCGAGCAGGGTGACCACCGCGCCGTTATGGGGGAGGCTGTCCAGTCCGCCGCAGGCTATGGCCACGACCCGGTGAAGAACCTCGGGGTTGATCCCCTTGGCCAGGGCTTGTTGGTAGAAGGTCTCTCCCATGGCGCCCAGGGCGATGCTCATGCCTCCCGACGCGGAGCCCGTAATGCCCGCCAGGACGTTTGTGGCGAGAGCCGAGGTTATCAGGGGGTTGTCGGACAGCGAAAGGAGCGCGGCCTGCACGATGGCGAACGCGGAGAGCGTCTTGACGACGTTTCCGTAGCCCACCTCGCAGGACGTGTTGAGTATCGGGAGCATGGACCCGAACACCCCCGCGTTGAGGGTTTCCTTCACCTTGAAACGCTTAAGGTTCATGGCGACGGAGACGATGATGCCGGCGATGAGGGCCAGGATAAGGCCCCAGTTTCCGCGCACCGAGTTGATGTTGGTCTCGAAGGGCTTAGCCTTGAGGTAGTCGTAGGCCGGGTTGTTGGCCGTATAGATGAAGGTGACGATGACGTAGTTGAGCGCCAGCACGATGAGGATGGGAATCAGGGAAGCCCAAACGCTCGGAAGGTTGGATGCGTCGAACTCCTTGATGTTCTCGTTCGGGTGGTTTCCGTACCCCTCTCCCCGGGCGTTTGCCTTCTTTGCCCGCATCATGAGCCACCACGTACCCGCCGCGAACATGATAAGGCCGCCGATGATGCCGAGCACCGGCGCGGCGTAGACGGTCGTCCGGAAGAAAGGCATGGGTATGGCGTTCTGGATCTGGGGCGTGCCGGGGAACGCCGTCATGGTGAAGGTGAACGACCCAAGGGCGATGGCCCCGGGAATGAACCGCTTCGGCGTGCCGGCTTCCCGGAAAAGATGGGCCGCTATCGGGTATACGGCGAAGACCACCACGAAAAGGGAAACGCCGCCGTAGGTCAGGACGGCGCAGGTCAAGACGACCGCCAGGATCGCCTTGTCCTTGCCGAGCTTGGAGGCGATGGCGTGGGCTATGGCCTTGGCGCTGCCGGTCTCCTCCATGACCTTCCCGAATATGGCCCCCAGCATGAACACGGGGAAGTACAGCTTGAGGTAATTCGCCACGTTGGGCATGAACACCTGGGTGTAGGTCGCGATAAGCGGCATTCCCGAAAAAACCGCGGCGAACAGCGCAAGACACGGAGCCAGAATCAGGACGGAAATTCCCCTGTAGGCCAGATACATCAACAGGCCCAGGGACACGATGATACCGATGACTCCTATCATATCCGGTACTCCTTGCTCGATCGCTTTTTGCATCCAAATACATGGAGCGCTCTTCCCGGACCGGACGCACTCCCTTCCCGGCGATTCAGCCTATCCTCCGCCTTCTTTCCTTCTTTGCTTCCCCGCAGCCTCCTTTCCTCTGCCTGCCAAGTCTCTTGGAAACGCCTACGGCGCCCAAACAAGGACGCCCCCGATGCCGGAGGCGCCAAGAACGAGGATTCCTTGCTTGGAATGGGCGAATATACCCGGTTTTCGCGTCCGGGCGGTCAGGCTCCGGTCCGGGCCGCCCGCGGGACTCCGCGGTATCCGTTCCTCCGGAAACGCTTCCGCGTTTCCGGAGCGGCGTGCGGATTCGGCAAATCCGGCGTTCCTGTCTCCTTCGAAGACCGCCCTGCCCATGACAACCCCCGGAATTGGCCCAGGTCAATGACTACAGTCAATGAGAATAATCCCTGGTTAAACAGATTGTCAATCAAATCTTACGGCGGAAGACCCGCCGCGCGGGCGGCCGGCTGTGTCCGCCGTTTCGGTAAGTCCGGAGACTGCGGCAAGGCCGGGGGGCGCAGGAGGAAGGGTATTCCGATTTCCGGGGGCTACGGGGCGGAAGGAGGGCTCAAGAGGGACGGGAGGACGAGTACCTGGCAGAACTCCAGGCCTTCCTTCACCAGGTCGAAGGCGTTGTTGGATATGGCCCAGTCCAGGAACACCGCCCGGTACGACCGGTTCAAGAGGAACGCGAGCCGCCCCGCCGGAACATCCCGGCGTATCAGGCCTTCCTCCTGGCCTTCCTCGATGAGGCTCGTCATAAGGCTCTGAAGGTACCTTGACGTATCGATCAGAATCTTTTCGGTGCTCGGCTCCGTGATGTTGTTGGAGTAAAGGATTTTCAGCATTTCCAGGCCCACTTGGTCCCGGACGTACCGCATCTGCGCTCGGGTGAAGGCCTGTATCTTCTCCAACGCGTTGGGATACTTCCCCAGGCTCTTCGTGAAGCGCTTGTAATAATCGTCGATGGCGCGGAATTCCTCGATGATTATATCGCTCTTCGTGCGGAAATAAGTATAGAAACTGCCTTTTGAGGTGCCCGCCCGCCGGGTGATGTCCTCTATGGTGACGGTGTTATAGCCCTTTTCGTTGAACAGGGTTATGGCGCTTTCGAATAAAGCCGCCTTGGTGACGGCGGCTTGCTGTTGCCGCTTGTTAATCCCGGAAGCCATCCGAAGCCCTCCCGGCCGTGAGAATACCACAGCCGGGAGGTTCGTAGCAATCGACGGTTTACCGTCGTTCGGGAGGTTTTACGGATCCGTTCAGGCCCATGAGCTTCTCCGAGAATATGCGCGGATCCATGAGCTTGGGCGCGCCCCGGATCACGGGGGTGAATTCCATCTGGTCCAGGATATCCCTCTGAAGGTCCACACCGGGCGCGATCTCCAGGAGCTCGAATCCCTCCTTCGTGAGCGTGAAGACCGCCCGCTCGGTGATGTACAGGACGGTCTGCCCGGTTTCCGACGCGTATTCTCCGCTGAAGGTCTTGTGCTCCACCGCCTTCACGAATTTCTTTACCTCTCCCTCCTTCAGGATTTTCAGCTTGCCGTTCTCCACACCTATCTCCAGGCCGCCCGCGGTCATGGTTCCC
>CAYTYG010000057.1:0-286 GCA_964441515.1 uncultured Treponema sp. | reverse complement strand
GAAGAAAACCTTCTTGGCGTTCTGCGTGATGTTGATGAAGCCGCCGGCCCCGGAAAACTTCGGGCCGAACTTGGAAACGTTGATGTCCCCCGTCCTGTCCACCTGGGCCAGGCCCAGGAATGCCAGGTCGAGCCCTCCCCCGTCGTAGAAGTCGAACTGGGAAGGCTGGTCTATGAGGCATTCCGCGTTCGTGGAGGCCCCGAAATCCAGGCCCCCCGCCGGAACGCCCCCTACGGGGCCGGGCTCCACGGTCAGGGTGATGTCCCCCAAAATCCCCTCCTCGGCT
>CAYTYG010000056.1:0-12881 GCA_964441515.1 uncultured Treponema sp. | reverse complement strand
GAGGTGGAGTACAAGTTCGAGCGGCTTTCCCAGTCCAACGTCGACATCCAGCACATGGAGGAAGGACTCCGGGCTGCCATGGCGGGCACGGAACGGCGGGTGGAAGAGGACTTCGCCCTCTTCGGGAAGGACCTCGCGGCCCGGCAAAAAACCTTCGAGGAGACGATCCTGGCCGAAGCGGCCCGGGTTCGGGGCAACATGGAGACGGTGGAAAAGGAGATCAATACCCTCAAGTCATCGGCGTACCAGAACGTCTCGGAAAAGCTCAAGGTTTTCGAGGACGATTTCTTCACGGACCTCAAGGCCCGGAGCGAGGAGATCGACCACCGTATGGAAGAATGGCAGACAACCTTGGAGGAACGCCTTTCGACCATGTCGAAGGCCGCCGAGGAAGCCCGGCAGGAGACGGCTCGGAAGGCGGCGGAGGACCTGCGCGCCTCCGTATCCGACCTGCAGACGCGCCTGTTCGACCAGATGGGCAAGCTTGCCGATCAGACCAAGGCCTTCCAGGACGGCCTAGCCGCGCAGATGAACGTGGCGGACGGATCCCTTGCATCGCTACGCGAGTCCGTACGGGTGGACCTGGAAGAGGCCCAGGCCGGCGCGGACGCCTTCGTGCGCGCGGAGCTGGAGCGTTTCCGGGTGGACGGCGAGGAACGGATAAAGGAAGCCGAACGGGAACTGGAGGGACGGCTCCGCTCCCTGTCCGCATCCCAGGCCGAGGCGAAGGCAGCCTACGAAAAGCTCCACGCCGCGCAGACGGAGAGCGTGGCGCGCCTTGCCAAGGACTGGGAAAGCCAGCGGGACCAGATTACCTCAGGCGCCCTCGCCGAGCGCCGGGCCCTGGCCCGGGAACTGGAGGCCGCCCAGTCCGACATCGAACGGTTCCGGCAGGAGCTGTCCCAGAAGGTCGCCCAGGCCCTGGAGGGCTTCGGGAGGAGCTACGAGAGCCTGGCCGCCAACGCGGAAAAGCGCTCCCGGGAGATAGCCACGGAGATCGACCTGGCCGTCAAGGCCTTCCAGAAATCCTCCCAGGAAAACCTTGCCGGCGCCGAGACGGAAGCCCGGCGCGTGAAGGAGCGCCTGGAGAAGGAAGTACAGGAACGGGATCGGGCCCTGGCGGACCTGGACGCTCGAATGAAGGCCTTCGCCGCCCAGACCAAGCTTTTCGACCGGGCGGACGAACTCCAGAATTCCCTAAAGATCTCCATCGAAACCCTCAAGGGGGAGATGGCCCGCGTCGAATCCCGGAAGGGCGAACTCGCGGAGATGGAGACACAGCTTCAGCGGGTCAAGCGCCTGGAGGACGAGACCGACCAGAAAGTCTCCCGCTTCCTTGCGGAAAAGCGCCGCATCGACACCCTGGAAGAGGATTTTAAACGCCTCCTGGACCTTTCCCAGGAAGTGGACCGAAAATTGGCGGCGGTCACGGAAAACCGGGATTCCCTCACGGAACTCCAGGCGGAGTTCCGGAAAGTCTCGGGGCTGGCGGAGGAATCCGGCTCGAAATTCGAACGTCTGGAAAAGAAAAGCGCCCTCCTGGACACTACCGTGGAAGGGGTGGACAAGAGCTTCGAGGCCCTGCGCGGCATAGAGAAGGACGTCCGGGACCTCGAGCAGAGCGTCCGGCCCCTGGCCGCCCGCATGGAAGAGCTCCAGGCGACGCTTGCTTCCCTGGACCGGGACAAGGGCCGGATAGACACCGCGGTCGCCCGGCTGGGAGACCTGGACAAGGAACTGGGGGAGACGGAAAAACGATTGGAAAAGGTTCAGAAGGCCCGGGAATGGCTTGCCAGGACCGAAACCCGGCTGGAGGAGCTGAACAAGCAGGCCCAGGAACAGCTCAAGCTTCTAGGTACCCTCCTCAAGGAGGAAGGCGGAACCCGCAAGAAAGAGGCCGGAGCCCCTTCCCTTTCGACGCAGGAAACGGTCCGAAAGCTCGCCCACCAGGGCTGGAAAGTGGAGGAGATTGCCCGAGCCGTCAAACTCTCGCGGGGAGAGGTGGAACTCATTCTGGAGCTGAGTTCCCAGTAGCCCGGAAACATGCGCCAACCTCGTTTCAGCTTGAACGAAGCCCGCGCCGGAACGCGGGCTTCGTCGTTTACCGGATAAAGCCCCCGGAATTGGGAAGGCTATTCCCCCGCTATCGCATTCAACGCCAGCTCCACCATGGAGCGGAAGGTGGTCTCCCGCTCCGCGCTGGTCGTTTCCTCCCCGGTCACGAGGTTGTCGCTCACCGTCAGGACGGTCAGGGCCTGTACCCCGTACTTGGCCGCCAGGGTATAGAGCTCCGCGGTCTCCATCTCCACGGCGAGCACTCCAAACCGGGCCCAGAGCCTCCACTGCTCGGGATCCTCGGTGTAGAAGGAATCGCTGGAAAGGATGGGGCCCACGTTCACGGACAATCCGCGGGACTTGGCCTCCCCGTATGTACGAAGGAGCAGGGGAAAGGATGCCGCAGGCGCGTAATCCATGCCATGGAAGCGAATCCGGTTTATCGCGGAGTCCGTGGAGGAAGCCTGGGCCAGCACGATGTCCCGGACGGCTATCTCCTTGCGAAGGCTGCCGCAGGTCCCGACTCGGATCATCCGCTTGACTCCGTAGTCCCGAATCAGCTCGTTGACGTAGATGGAGAGCGACGGTTGTCCCATGCCGGTGCCCATCACGGACACGGGATGCCCTTTCCAGGCGCCGGTGAATCCGAACATGTTGCGGACGCGGTTGAACTGGACGGGCTTATCCAAAAAATTCTCCGCGATGAACTTCGCCCGGAGCGGATCCCCGGGCAGAAGGATATCCGGCGCGATTTGACCGGGCTCTGCCTCGATATGCGTACTCATGACAGCTCCTCGCACGGCGCGAAATTGGATTAATCTCTACGGGGGAAATTTATATTCCCCCGGCTTTCTAGATTAACAGGGTGTAGAAAATGTGTGTAGACACATTTTCTACAGTTCTAAAGTGTAACAGTTGCGCAGCGTTTCGCAAGAAACGCTACGTCCGTACTCGGACGACAAATTCGAAGGATGTTGAAAAAGCAACCGGCTTTTTCAACATCCTGTTAATCCGGAAAACCGCCCGGGTAAACCCGGGATAGAAGCCGTCTATCGAAGAAACCATGCTCCATGGTATCCTTGGACAGTGAGCGAAGTGTATGAACTCCTTTATGAAGATGACATCCTCCTGGCGGCCGCCAAGCTCAGCTCTGTCCCCGTCCAGGATGACCCCTCCGGCGATCCGTCCCTCCAATCCTTGCTCTCGGAGTACCTTACCCGCCGGGATGGACGGAAACCCTTCCTGGAAGCAGCGCACCGCATAGACCGCAGGACGAGCGGCGTCGTGCTCTTCGGCAAGAGCCACAAGGCCGTCTCGGCCCTTGACGCGATATTTCGAGCCCATCGCGTCCAAAAGGTCTATTGGGCGGTCCCAGAGCGCGCACCGGAGGCGGAGCAAGCCCGTCTCGTGCACAGGATGGTACGAGATACCCGCAAAAACAGAACCCTGGCGATGCCCGTACGGGGACAGAGCTCGCCCTGGCACAAGGAATTCGGCACATCCCCCCCCCTTCCCGTTCGGACCCCTTCATTGGCGGCCCTGGATTACAGGACGATCGGCAGGAGCGACCGCTACACGCTCCTGGAAATCGTTCCCTGGACCGGGAAGACCCACCAGATCCGAGCCCAGCTAGCCGCAATCGGCTGCCCCCTGCGGGGAGACCTCAAGTACGGGGCGAGAAGGAGCTGTCGAAACGGCCTTATCATGCTGCATGCCCGAGCTCTGTCCCTCGTCCATCCGCAGTCCGGCCGGCGTATCGAGTTCGTCTCTCCTTTTCCCCCGGATGAACCCCTGTGGAAGGCCTTTCCTAGCGTCCTTCCGGGCTCCGGGGACTGAGGATCGAGGTCGGGGACAGAGCTCGAGATCTAAAAAACGGGCGGCACCGTCCCGCTGCCCGGCTCGGCCTGGTGATTCAACAGCTTCCACTGCAAGTACGCGGGCTGTCCGGCTTCCGTGGGCAGGACGGTCAAATGGAATATTCCGCAGTTCCCTGTGGGCAAAAGGGGCATCCAGGACCTGCAACCGAAGGTGATCCGCACGAGCCACTGCAGGAATCCCCCGTGGGAAACCACCGCGACGGCCCCGGACGTCTCTTTCGCAAGGTCCTTCAGGTATATCCACGCCCGTACGGCGCGTTCCGCGAGATCCGAGGCGCTCTCCGCGTCGGGAACCGCGTCCCAGCTCCGGGACCGGAACGAGGCGTACACGACGGGGAACTTCTCCTGCAGTTCTTCCATGGAAAACCCGGAAAAACAGCCGGTATCCAGCTCGAGAAACAGGAACTCGGGGATGGGTTCGGGAAGATGCGCCTCCCGGGCTATGATCTCGGCGGTCCTCGAGGCTCTCCTCAGGGGCGAGGTGATGATGCTCGTAATTCCCCGGTCCGCCAGCCATCGCCCCGCCGCCGCGGCCTGGGCCTCTCCCCGGGGGTTGAGAGGGAAATCCGAGTGCCCCTGTATGATCCTTCGGGCGTTTGCCTCGCTCTCCCCGTGGCGAATCAGGTAGAAATGGGTTTCCCGGGAGATGTCGGAAAAGAACGCCGAATCGGCGGCGGGGATCAGGGGATCCATGGTTCGGGAGTATATACGCCGGCTCGGGGAGGGTAAAGACGGCCGGCCTCCCCTGTTCAGCGTCCGCGTATTGCCGTATTATCAAAGGATCAGCAATCCGCGAAGGAAACTCGATGCGCAACCTGACCGAGGGCAGCGAAACGAAGGAGATCATACTCTTCGCGCTGCCCATGTTGATCGGGAATGTCTTCCAGCAGTTCTATAACATGGTGGACTCCATTGTCGTGGGACAGTTCGTTGGGAAAAGGGCCTTGGCGGCCGTGGGGGCCGGATTCCCCGTCGTCTTCCTGATCGTTGCCCTGATCATGGGAATTACCATGGGATCGACGATCCTTGTGGCGCAATTCTTCGGAGCCCGGGAAAAGCGTAAGGTACGCGCCACCATCGACACCGCGTATGTCACTCTGTTCTGGGCGGGATTGGTGCTGACCTTCTCCGGGATCCTCGGCGTGCCCTGGATTCTCGAGGTCCTGCGGGTTCCGGAGGACGTAGCCCCGGAGGCGGCCGTCTACCTTCGCATCATCTTCGCGGGCTCCCTGGCTGTCTTCGGGTACAACGCGGTTTCGGCCATCCTTCGGGGCCTCGGGGACTCCAAGACCCCGCTGTATATCCTCATGGCCGCCACGATCCTAAACATAATCCTGGACCTCCTGTTCGTCGTAGCCTTCGGCTGGGGCGTTGCCGGGGTGGCCTGGGCCACGGTCATCTCCCAGGGCTTTTCCTTCGCCGGTTCCCTGGTCCTCCTGAACAAGCGCAACGAGTATGTGCGCCTCGACCTTCGGCACCTCGAGTTCGACTCTCACCTTTTCCGGCTGAGCCTCCGTCTGGGCATTCCCTCGGGGATACAGCAGACCCTGGTGGCGCTGGGGATGATGGTGCTGAACCGCATAGTGAACACCTTCGGTATGGACACCATGGCGGCTTACGCGGCCGCGGGCAGGCTGGATACCTTCGCCATGATGCCCTCGATGAACCTCGGGAACGCGGTCTCCACCTTCGTGGGACAAAACCTGGGGGCGGGCAAACCGGAGCGGGTCAAGCGGGGCCATGCCTCGGCCCTCCTGGCGGGCTTGGCCATCTCCGTCGTCATCGGCGCCGTGGTCGTGGCTTTCGGGCCCTCGCTCATGCGGATATTCACCACCGACCCCGAGGTGATCCGGATCGGCGCCCGTTACCTACTCATCGTCGGCGCGTTCTACGCCCTTTTCTCCACGATGTTCATCAACAACGGCGTGGTTCGGGGAGCGGGGGACGTGATGATACCTATGGCCAACACCCTCCTGGCGCTCTGGGTTGTGCGTCTCCCCGCGGCCTACCTCCTGTCGGATCTCTTCGGGTCCGACGGAATCTGGTGGAGCCTCCCGGCGGGGTGGCTCATGGGCGCCGTTTTCTCCACCTGGTACTACCGTACGGGACGGTGGAAGAAAAAGGCCGTCGTGCAGAGGCCGGCCGCCGCTTCCTCGGCCGCCGAAACAGAAACGATATGACCTTCCTCACGCCGGGCAAGCTGCGAAGACTCAGGACCGTCCAATACATCTTCTCCGCCCTGAACTCCCTTTCCTTCAGCCTCCTGTCGGGAAGCATCATCACCCTCTACGCCCTGCGGCTCGGGGCATCGGGTACGGCCATCGGCGCCTTGAACGCCTTCGGATACGCCACCTTCTTCTTCATGCCGATCGGCCGGCGGCTCATCGAAGCCCGTCGCATTATCGACGTATTCGGCTGGGGATGGATCCTACGGTACGTCCTGATGCTGCCCGTCCTGGCCACGCCCCTCCTGGCCTCCCAAGGGCGGACGGACATCGCCCTGGCCCTGATGTTGGTCGCGACCGCGGGCTTCAACGTATTCCGGGGCATAGGGCTGATCGGCAACAACCCGGTTTTGGCCATGCTGGGAGGGGACCGGGACCGCGGGGCCTTTCTGTCCAACCTGCAGATCATCAACAGCCTGGTGAGCATCGCCACCTATTTGGCCGTGGCCCTCGCCCTGGGCGGAAACGCGGCTCCCTCCCGGTACGTTCTGTTCATGGGCCTCGGGATCGTGACGGGGATACTGGGCTCCCTCCTGCTCTTCCGCCTCCCGGAGCCCGAGGAGTACCGCCCCTCCGGGAAAGGCACGCTCCTAGCCGCGACAATAGAGGCGGCGCGCTCCAGGCCCACCCGAGATTATTTTCTGGTCTTCTCCGTCATCTCCTTCGTGGCGGGAACGGTACGGGCCTTCCTGGTCGTCTATGCCCGCGCCGTATACGCCTCGGGGGACGACGACATCATGATCTATACCCTGGTGTTCAGCCTGGGCTCCGTGGCCATGGGCGTACTGACCCGCAAGCTGGTGGACAGGATAGGCGCCAAGCCCCTGTACGGAATCTTCACCGCGGCCGCTGCCTTGAGCCTCCTGCCCGTCCTCGTCTCCCCCGGACTCCCCTCCCGGTTCTGGATCTACGTCTTCCTCATAGCCATCAACTTCGCCTCGGGGTTCGGGCTGGCGGGCGAGGAAAACGCCGCCCAGACCTACTACTTCGCTCTGATCCCGACGAACCGCACCCTGGATCTGGCCATCGTGTACTACCTCGTCTTCGGGTTCACGGGAGCCCTGGGCTCGACCCTGGGGGGCGTGGCCCTGGACGGGCTTTCCTCCCTGGGCCTGGAGAACTCGGCCTCCTATCGAATCCTCTTCGGAGCCCTCTTTGTCCTCCTGGCCTTCGCCCTCCTCAAGATTCCGACCCTTATACGGCTGGGATCCTCCTCCATCCGGGAGTCCCTGGGCATACTCTTCAGCCTCCGGGACCTTCGCGCAATCGGACTCCTGGAGCGGTTGGACAAGTCCAGCCGTCCGGAGGATGAGATCAAGATCATCCGGGAGATCGGGGACTCGGGACGCCCCGTGGCGCAGAGGGAGCTCCTTCCCTACCTCCGCTCCCCCCGCTTCGACGTCCGCGCGGAAGCCCTCCTGGCCCTGGAGAATATTCGGTATTTGAAAAAGGAAACCCTCCTGGCCCTGATAGAGGAGATGCGAGCCCACCCCTACACGACGGCCTACCTGGCGGCCCGCATCCTTGGTAAAAATAGCTTCCCGGAAGCCGCCCCGCTCCTTCGGGACGCGCTGGGGTCGGAGGATTACCTCTTGCAGGGCGCCGCCATGGTGGCCCTGGCGCGCCTGGGCGACTCGGAATCCCTCCCCGCCGTCGAGGCCATCGTGGCATCCGCGGAGAACCCGAGGATCATCGTCCAGGGCGCCTACGCCCTGGAGATACTCCGGAGCCCCTCGTCCGTCCCCGCCCTGGTGGAGGCCCTCCGCCGGGAGAGCACGCCGGGCTTCGCCCAGGACGAAGCCGTGCTTTCCCTGGCCGCCATCCTGGGAGTCTTTCGGGAGTTCTATCCGATATACGGGGAATGGGTCGCCGATCCCGAACGGGGAACGGCCATGCTCCAGGACCTTCTGGACGAACGTTCCGGCCCGAGGAGGAAGGGGGTCGAGGAGCGGGCCGACGCGGTCCGGGACATGCTCCGGGAACCGCCCCAGGGGGCCGGCGCCGCGCGACTGTTCCTCAAGTCCGGAACCTTGGACACCCGCGCCGCGGCCGTCCTGGCGGAAGCGGCCGTGGACACGACTCTCTGCGGACACCGGGGCTTTCGTTTCCTATTGGCCGTCCTGGCGGCCCTTGCCGAATGACCCGCGAAACCGCGGTCCGCTAGAAGGGAAGGCGCACGAGAAAGCTTCCCGCCAAGTTCACGACCCTTCCCCCCAGAAACCATAGCCCCAGGAAGACGAGGATCCCCGTAAGGAGGCCCTGGCGGAAATTCACGATACGATCCCGGTAGATCATGCGGTTCAGTCGGAAGAGAACGGGATTTATCAGCGCGTCCACCACCCGCCAGACCGGGTGCAGGGAATTCCACCGGGCCATGTACGCCACGAAACGGGCCGCCATGGCGATGCCGAAGAAGGACAGCAGGAAGGAAAAGAAAGACCAAACCGCTCCGAGCACCAGGGCGAGGACCAGCCCCACCGTCACCCGGCCGAACCGCGCGGCGGCCGTGAAGATCTGCATGAACACGGACAGAACCGCGAGGGCGGCGACGGGGGAAAAATCCAGGGTGTTCGACCGCAGAAAGGGTATGCGCCGAAAGACGTTCAGATACGGATCCGTGGCGGCCGTCAGGAGATCCCAGGACCTTCCTCCCATCCCGGAAGGGAACCACGTCATCAGGATCCTGGCCATGATAAGAAGCATGTAGAGGGACGTCAGGGCGCTCAGTATACGCAGGACAAGGACAAACGCTGTCATATCAATGAAATCCTTTCCTTGGTTCCAGTATAGCTTCCGCGCCCGAAGGCCGGAAGCACGGGGAGGACTTCCCGGCGTCCGGGTTTACCGTCGCCCATCCGCGCTCAGTCGAGCATCTGGATATCCCGCATGCCCTCCCGCAGGTCCAGGGAGGCTCGGGCGGATCTCAGGGCGTCCCGGGCCGGGTCGAAGGAGGAATCCAGTTCGAGGACTTCCGTCCAGAAGGATATCGCCCGCGCGACGTCGCCCCGGGCGTAGGATTCCAGGCCCGCCACGTACAACTCGTCCACCTTTGCGGCCTTGGCGGCCCGGCCCATGTCACCCAGCCGGAAACGCGCCTGTATGGACAGGTGATTCAGGGAGGAAAACTGCGTGGTCAGGTCCAGGGTGTAGTTCACGATGATGCTCATGGGATTGAAATCTATGGATGTGCCGACCGAGAGCCTGGGATTGCCGCCTTTGATCTGGAGCCCGCCCTGCATGGAGAGGAAGTCCGTGATCGTCACCATGGTCCCTACGGACCAATAGGGATTCTCGCTCTTGGATATGTCCACCAGGTTTATCGGCACGGAGAAATCCGAGGAAATCAACACGGGCCGTATGGGGGAATACGCCAGCCCCGCGGTGGCAACCGTGGGAAGGGGGTCGCCCTGGACGGCGGGGCCCACGTTTTTAAGGGCGAGACCGACGGAGAGGTTCTTCTTCCTCGAGGCGTAGTATTTGAGGAAGTTGAACTTGGTCATAAGGCCGAAATCGGCCATCACGGCCAGGGCGGATTGGGAGAACCCGGAACCCGTCTGCACGACGTCATCCTGCCCGGCGAAGTCCGGGAAGGACTGGTAGGCGACCTTGATATTGGCGCCCGCTGTTATCCCGTAGAAGTAATACCCCGGGAAGAGGTGGACGGAGGCGTTGCCGATCAACAGGGCCTCGGAATAGTATCCCGAGGACGCGCGGTCACCGTAGTCGTTGTACTCCGTGAAGGGAAGGTACAGCCACTTCGCGCCAATGGCAAAACCCGTGTGTCCAAAGCGCATAGTGTAGACCGCGCTCTCGATGCGGGTGTCGGCTATCCAGTTATGGTGGTAGAGGGAGAGTTCGGTGTAGTCCTGGACGGCGCTGGCGGAGGGATTCAGCTCCAGGAACGAGGAATCCGCCGCCACCGCCGTGTACGCCATTCCCATGCTCTCCGCGAGCCCTCCCATGGGAATGCGGGTGATGAGCATCCGGGTGAGCCCGGCGTTGAGGTCTATGTCGAAGAGGGACGCGATGGAGCTGTAGATCGACGGAAGAGCCTGGCCCCCGGCGATCGAGGGCGCTAAGGCGAGTAGGGCGGCGATGAGAAAGGGTCGATATCGCTTCATTTCAATCTAGAGTATACTACCATAATATCGGCATTTCTGCGCTTGTTCTTGCGTCTACAAGCAGTCTTCCGATCTGCCGAAAATGAAAGGGGCCTTGCCGCCCGCGCCTCTCCCGGAACCACCCGCACCGGGGTATATTTCTATGGAGAAGGAGGTTCCCGTCCGGATTCATGGCGCGAAAAACGTCTAGATACGCCTTCTGGGCGCCTATCCTCCTTATCTTCCTCCTCTCCCCCCTGTCGGCCCCGGCCATGGGCTCCCGGGAGAACCCCTTGTCCGAGGCGGAAGCTCTCATCAAGGAAAAAAAGCTCAACGAGGCCGTGCTCCTGCTGACGGAGTATATAAAGGACAACCCCGAGGACTTCTACCACGCCCAGAAGCTCCTGCGGAGGATCGTGGAGATACGGAACGCCTTCAACAAGACGGGCGAACAGCTGGTGACCGCCCTGGTGGAGACCCCGGAAGACTATGAGGAGCACGAACGGCTCATCAACAAGCTGAGAACCCTGGGTCCCCCGGACGATCCGGAGGTGGCCCGGGTGATCGACGCGGCCGAAAAGACGGCCCTGGCAGTCCTGAACCAGCAGCGGATGATGGCCATCCTGCGGGAAGGGCGTTCCCTAGCGGCCGCGTCCCGGTACGTGGAGGCTGCCCGGCAGTACACGACGGGTTTCACCCTCTACCGGTCGACCTTCGAGTCCTCGGGTTACAACGCCATATCCGTCCGCGGGGCCCTGGCCCGTACCGAAGAGATCGGGCGGCAGATCGACCGTTTCGAGGACATGCAGGAGTCCCTGAATTCCACGACAGCGGCCCTGCGGGAAGCGTTCTCCTCCGGGGACACCCGGCGCATCGACGCAGCCCTAGCCGACTCGGAGGACGCTCTCGCGGCCCTGGCCAACCTGAGGGCGGAGACTTTAGCCACGGGCATGGCCCTGGAGCGCCAGTACGACATCTTCCGGAAGGCGGATCCCGAGCTCACGGACGCGTCCTTTTTGCCTTTCGCGTTCCGCTTCATCCTGGGACGGCCCAACGAGGAGGAGCCGGAGGGCGTAGCGGGCGCCATGGCCTCCCAGTGGGCCGCGCTCTTCGACTCCGCGGCGGGCGCGGCGGACGCGGATCTGGCGCGCCGGTATTCCGACTCGGAGGCCCGGTACTCCGAGGGGAACTACAAGGAAGCCAACGCCGGTTTCCTGCTGGTGCGGGACCTCGCGGACCGCTCCCTGGGCTTCCAGGGCATGTGGAGCATCTTCCTCCCCACGGACGTCCAGGAGGGTGCGCGGGCGTTCGGCCGGAACCTGATCACCACGCGGGGCGCGGACTATCTCCGCCTCCAGCACCTGAGGGATACGGCCGTAACCCACGCGGAGCTCTGCACCCTGCGCGGGGAGCTCGCGGCGCAGGAGAATCGGGAACGGGATACGACGACCGCCCTGACCGCAACCATTGCGGCCGCCGGGAGGGAAGCTCTGTCCCCGGAAACGTCCCTGGCCGGGAGCCTGCCCGTCTACCGGGCCGTCCGGACCCGGGCGGTCGAGATACTCCGGGCCGTCGAAACCCTGGGACAGGTTTCCGGCCGGGGGGCCGCCGAGCTGGCGCGGGTTTCCGAGGCGGGGTTCCGGCCCCGGGGGGCCGCGGAGCTGCAGGCCGCCCTGGACGAGCGCATCGCCTCGTCCGAGGACTACGCGAAGGCCTTCGAAACCCGGGCCGTCGCCCTCTCGGCCAAGTCGGAGGTGGATATCCTCGAGTATCGGGTCCGGTCCCGCTCTGCCGACGTCGAGCGGAGTCGTCGACTCCTGGAGGGCGTCGCTCCCGAAGGCTCCCCGGAAGGGTCGCCCAAGTACACCTACCCCACCCGGAGCCTGCAGCTCCTGGCGGAGACGGACCGGCTCCTCGGGGCGCTTCGGGGGTATGCGGCGGACATCGGCGCCCGTTACTCCGGGGAAACCCCCTATGTCGCTTCGGCGCCCTCCGTCGTCATCCAGATGGAACGGGCCCGGGCTCTCGACGCCGAGGCGGCCCGGCTGGCGGAGGCCGGGACGGCCCTGGCCGCGGCGGCCCGGGACCGCCAGAGGCAGGCCCAGACCAACAAGCTGGAAGCGGACCGCCGCTTCGCGGAAGCCCGTTCCGCCCTCAACCGGGACGACTTCGACACCGCCCGGGAAAGGCTGGAAAGGGCCCGGGAGCGCTATTCCGCGTCCCTGGCCTTCGACGAGATACCCGAACTGCGCTCCCAGAGCGATCGGGATCTGGTGGCCCTGGCGGAGCAGATAGTCCGCGCCGAAAACGAGCTGGTCGTGCGGGACACGCGGCGCCTTTTGACGGAGGGCAAGACCTTCTATAACCAGGGGGATTTCCCGAGGGCGGAGGAGTCCCTCCTCCAGGCCCGGGCCCGTTGGAGGATAACCCACACGGACGAGACGGAGCCCGAGGTGGAGTACTGGATCACGACCGTGCAGAGGGCCCTGTCCGTGAAGACGGGCCGGGACATCCCCCAGACGGCCCCCCTCTATCCCGAGATGAGCCAGCTCCTGAGCCTTGCCAAGCAGTACTTCCAGGAGGGGAAGACCGCCCTGGAGAACCGGGACAAGCCTTCCGCGCTC
>CAYTYG010000055.1:0-12912 GCA_964441515.1 uncultured Treponema sp. | reverse complement strand
CATTTGTCAGTTCTTGACATCGGTTTTCCGGACGTGTTAGCGTTCCGAATGAGCAGGGAGGTTCCCGTGAAGGCATGCATCCTGTTTCCCGGGCAAGGCGCCCAGTATATCGGCATGGGGAAAGATTTCCACGCCACAAGCACGGAGGCTCGGGAGATCTTCGACATGGCCTCCGAGATCTCCAAGCTGGACCTGAAGAAGCTCATCTTCGAGGGAACCGAGGAGGACCTCAAGCAGACCCGGGTCACCCAGGTCGCCTTGGCCGTCGTGGAGGCCGCCGCGGCCTCCTGCGTCCGGGCCTACGGAACCCGCCCCCAGGGCGCGGCGGGCTTCTCTCTGGGGGAATGGCCCGCCCTGGTGGAAGCCGGTTTCCTGGACCTGCCCACCATGTTCCGGCTTGTATCCGAGCGGGGCCGACTCATGGCCGAGGCGGGCGACCGATCCGGCGGGAGCGGCATGGCCGCGGTCCTGGGGCTGGAACCCCAGGCGATCCAGAAAGCCCTCCAGGACGCGGGCATCGAGGACGCCTGGCCCGCCAACCTGAACTCCCCCACCCAGACCGTCGTATCCGGCACGGAGGCCGGGCTGGCCCGGATAGAGGCCCCCCTCAAGGCTGCCGGGGCCAAGCGGGTAATCCGCCTCAAGGTTTCCGGGGCCTTCCATTCCCCGGTCATGAAGTACGCCTACGACGGCTTCCGGGAGCTCCTGGAGGACGTGGAATTCGGGGACGCCAAGATTCCGTTCTACTCCAACGTCTCGGGAGGGCTCGTGAGCTCCGGGGCGGAGGCCAAGAAGTATGCGGCCGACCAGATCATCAACGCGGTGAGGTGGCTCGACGAGGAGAAGGCCATCCTCGCGGACGGCTACGAGGCCTGCCTGGAGGCGGGGCCGGGGACCGTATTGGCGGGGCTGTGGAAGAGCGTCTCGGACAGCGTCCCCTGCCATCCCTGCGGGACCGTGGACCAGATAGCTTCCATATCCCTGTAGGAGGAAATCATGGAAACCGGAATTTTGTCCGGCAAGGCGGCCGTCGTGACGGGGGGGTCCCGGGGGATAGGCCGGGCCATCGTGGAGGCCTTCCTCCGGGAGGGGGCGCGGGTCCACTACCTTTCCCGCACCCGGGCGGAGGCCCACGGGGAGTTCGAGTCCCTGGCGGCCGCCGGGGGCGGGGCGGTAGCCTGGACCGCCTGCGACGTGGCGGACGAAAAGGCGGTGGAGGCGGCCGTGGAGGCCGTCGCGGCCGCGGAAGGGCGGATCGACGTCGTCGTGAACAACGCCGGGATCACCCGGGACAACCTCGTGTTCCGCATGACCTTGGCGGACTGGGAAGACGTACTCCGGACTAACCTCACCAGCGCCTTCCTGGTCTCCCGGGCGGCCGCCCGGCACATGATCCGGAAGCGCGCGGGCAGCATCGTGAACATTTCCAGCGTCGTGGGCATCGCGGGGAACGGCGGCCAGACGAACTATTCCGCCTCCAAGGCGGGGCTGCTCGGCTTCACCAAGAGCCTCGCCCGGGAAGTCTCCTCCCGGAACGTACGTGTGAACGCCGTCGCTCCGGGGTATATTGATACGTCGATGACGGATTCCCTGCCCGCGGAGGCCCGGGCCAAGCTCCAGGCCGCCATCCCCCTGGGGCGCACCGGGACCCCGGAGGAGGTGGCCCAGGCCGTCCTTTTCCTGGCGTCCGACCGATCCTCGTACATCACCGGGGAGGTTCTGAAGGTAGACGGGGGCATGGCCATGTGAGGCTCCGCGTCCATGGTTGCCGCGGAGGGCTATGGATTTCGCCCGACGTATTGTCGTAGAATCGGGCATTTCCGCAGACAAGGATGATCAGATGGATAAGCGTAGAGTCGTAGTCACGGGCCTGGGCGTAGTAAGCCCCGTAGGGAACAGCGTACCGGAGTTTTGGGAGAACGTGAAGGCCGGCCGGAGCGGAGTGGGCCCCATCACCCTGGTCAAGGCGGAGGACATGTCCGTGCGTATCGCCGGGGAGGTGAAGGGATTCGATCCCGGCCTCCGCATGGATCCCAAGGAAGCCAAGAAGATGGACCGCTTCAGCCAGTTCGCGGTCTACGCATCCCTGGAGGCCTTCGAGGACGCGGGGTTGAAGTCCGATTCCCTGGACCCGGAGCGGCTCGGGGTCTGCCTCGGCACGGGACAGGGAGGCTCGGCCTCCATTGAGGAGGGAGCCGCCCGGCTTTACGAGCGCGGCCCCGGGCGGGTTCCGCCCCTGACGATCGTAAAGGTTCTGCCGAACATCGGGGCGGCCAACGTGGCCATCGCCGTGGGGGCCACCGGCCCCTGCCAGTGCATCGTGACAGCCTGCGCCGCGGGGACCGACGCCATCGGGACGGCTTTCCGTTGGATACGGGAAGGCCACGCGGACGTGGTGTTCGCGGGGGGCTCGGAGGCCCCGGTGACCCGCTTGGGCGTGGCGGGCTTCGCCATGATACAGGCCCTCTCCACCCGCAACGACGAGCCCGAGAAGGCCTCCCGCCCCTTCGACGCGGATCGGGACGGCTTTATCCTGGCCGAGGGCTGCGGAGTCCTGGTCCTGGAGGACTACGAGCGGGCCCTCGCCCGGGGCGCCCGGATCTACTGCGAACTGGCGGGCTTCGGAACCACCTGCGACGCCCACCACCTGACGGCCCCGGACCCCGAGGGACGCGGGGCCGCCCGGGCCATGACCCTGGCGCTTCAGGACGCGGGCCTCAAGCCCGAGGATATCGACTACATAAACGCCCACGGGACCTCCACGCCCCTGAACGACCCCATCGAGACGAAGGCAATCAAGCTGGCCTTCGGGGAGCACGCCCTCAAACTGATGGTTTCCTCCACCAAGTCCATGACGGGGCATTGCGTCGGCGCCGCCGGGGGCGTGGAGTCCGTAGCCACGGTCCTGGCCATCCGGGACCAGTTCGCCCCCCCCACCATCAACCTGGACAGGCCGGACCCGGAGTGCGACCTGGACTACGTACCGAACAAGGGCCGCGCCGCCCCGATCCGGGCGGCCATGAAGGACTCCCTGGGGTTCGGCGGCCAGAACGCGGTGGTGATCTTCAAGAAAATTAAATAATTCGGCGGGGTGGCACGCCGTTTCGACGGCGGCCCCTGGCCCGCTAAATGAACGAGGTATCCCATGAGCGAACCCGTCGGCCGCGATGACGAAACCGCCTTCTATCGGATTTCCCGGTTTTGGAGAGCCCTTTTTATCGCGGCGGCACTCGCCTGCCTGGGCGTTTCTCTGGTGTTCCTTTTTTTGAGCATGGGCGGAAACATCCTCTTCTCCGCCCTGGGAGCCGCCTTCCTCTGCGTGCCCCTCTACCTTTTCCGGTACCTCCGCCGGTTCCGCATCCGGTTGAATCCGGAGAAGATCACCGTTTCCCACGCCTTTCGCGACAAGTCGGTTTCCCTTTCGGAGGTATCGGGCTACCGGCTTCAAACGAACGGGTATGTTCCCGTCGTCCTTCTGTATACCGGGAATCCCCCCGTCCGGGCCTTGAGCCTGGACCTGGCCGTCGAGGGCCGGGAGGACCTGCTGAAGGCCCTGGCGGAACGGTTCCCGGATCTCGACGAGAAAGCCAACGCGGAGGACCTCTCGGATATCCTCCAGGACGGAAACCTGGGGATTACGGGGGAGGACCGGCTGGAGTCCCTGAAGAGGATGCGTAGGGCAGCCCGGGCGGTCAATGCCCTGGGGGTCGTCCTGGGGCTCCTGGGGCTTTTCCGTCCCCGGCCGTACGGGCTCGTGACGGCCTTGCTGGCCGCCTATCCCTTCGCCGCCCTGGCGGCCGTCCCCTTGTCCCGGGGGCTCATCCGGTTCGATGTCCGGCAGAAGGACATCCGCCCCTCGATACTGACCGCCGTGCTGATGCCGATCGTCGCTCTGATGCTTCGGGCCCTCCTGGACTTCAACGTCCTCTCCTGGGATCGTTTCTGGACGCCTTTCGCCTTCCTGACGGTCCTGCTCATGGCCGCCTTCCTGGCCGCCCACAAGGGCATACGGCTGAACCCGGGGGCCGTTGCCGCCGCGCTTTTTTTCTTCGCCCTCTACGGGTTCGGCTCGGCCCTCACCCTGAACGCCCTCAAAACGGAAGACCCGCCGGAGGTATATTCCGCGCGGGTCCTGGACAAGCGCGTCTCCTCGGGCAAAACTACCAGCTACTTCCTGAAGCTCTCCCCCTGGGGGCCTAGAAACGGAGAAAAAGATGTCCGGGTGGCCCGGAGGGTATACGAAAAGTACGGGCCCGGGGACGAAGTCCGGGTCTACGTTCTTGAAGGGCTGCTGGGAATCCGGTGGTTCGAGGTTCCCTGAGGGCGGTCAGTCCTCGATGTCGAAGGAGACGTAGCCCCGGGGCTCCGCGGGGCGGGCGTCGACTCCCTCTACCCGGGCGTAGGGCGGCCCCTTTTCGAGCCAGTCCAGGTACTCCTCCAGGGCGGATTCGGAGCCCTCGGCGTGTACCTCCACGTCCCCGTCGGGGAGGTTCCGCACCCAGCCGTACACGTGCATCCTAAGCGCCTGGACGCGGGCGGACCAGCGGAATCCCACGCCCTGCACCCGGCCCGAGATCCGGGCCCGACAGGCGGACCTAGCCGCCGGAGCGGGCGTTGCGGTCCTCCGTCATGAGACGGTCGACCATGGCTTCCAGGTCCGGGTAATCGAAGGGCTTGTAGAGGACCTCGAAGGGAATTCTAAAATCCGGACGCAGGAAACCGGAGGTGATGATGATCTTCTTTTCGGAGCAGTACCGCTTCAGGAACTTCACCCAGTAGTCGCCGCCCAGGATGTCCATGCGGTAGTCGCTGATGATGATGTCGACGTCGTTGTCCAGGAGCTGCTTGATGGCCCCCACCCCGTCGGAGGCCACGAGGACCTCGTAGCCCTTTCGGCGCAGGTAGTCCCGGAGCGTCAGGCGGATGGAGTCCTCGTCCTCCACGATCAGCACGAGTCCCTGTTTCTTTTTATCTTGCTGCAAGAAGCGCCTGCACTTTCCCGGCGAAGTCCAGGACTTGGCCCGTGACCTCGTCGAAATCCAGCGGTTTGGGGAAGAACGCGTCCGCCCCGTCTTCCAGGATGGAGGTCTTCTCCTCGGGCCGGTCCAGCCCGGTGATGGCCAGCACGAAGGGCTTGCCGAAGCCGGGATCCGCTTTGATGCGCTTGCACAGGGAGTGTCCGCTGACCCCCGGCAGATCGATGTCCAGGATCACGAATCCGGGTCTCTTTTCCGCGAGGATGCGGCCCGCCTCGAACCCGTCGTAGGCCTGGTATATGATAAACGAGGAAAGACGTTTTTCAAAGTAGCGTTTTAAAAGATCGTTGAGCTCCCGGTCGTCGTCGACGATGACGAGGGACGTCCAGTCCACGTCCTCGGGGGCCTTCCCGCCCAGCTCGGGGGGAATTCGCATCCCCCGCTCCCGGAGGAAGCCCAGGAGGTCCTCCACGTAGACCCGGTATTGGCCTCCCGGCGTCGTGAACGCCTTGAGGTATCCGTTCCGTATCCAGTTTATCGCGGTCTGGTTGACTACGCCGCAGAGATTCGCGACTTCCAGGGCGGAGAAGATCCTGACTTTTTGGGTTGTCCTTGCCATGACTGCTCCTGGTACGATGGTCTATACTTGTTTTCTTGTACCCGATGATATTTCCATTATAATAAAAACATCCACAATGTCAATAAACGTTCATATTTTCTAAAGGAGAGAACTCCCTCTCCCCGATTCCCAACATCTTATTCCACTTCGGTTGATTTTTCCATCGTAAACTCGTATCGTACCCGCCGCGGCCTGTACCGTAGCCTTGGAATACCCGGTAACGCCGCGGATCCGGGTACCCGCCGGGGCAAGGCCGCCTTTCAAGGAGCATCCATGGAACTGAACCAGGAATACGTGGACGGGCTTTCCGTCAACGAAGTGTCCGTCCTGAATCGAATAGCCGGGGAACTCGGCATCCGCGCGAACCAGGTCTCCGCGGTGGTTTCCCTGACCGCCGAGGGGTGCACGGTGCCCTTCATTTCCCGGTACCGCAAGGAGCGCACCGGCAGCCTGGACGAGGTGCAGGTACGGGACACGGTCCACAAGTACGAGTCCTATACCAACCTGGAGACCCGGCGCATCGAGATCATCCGGGGCATTTTCTCCCAGGGCAAGCTCTCCCGGGAACTCCACGACAACCTCCTGAAGTGCTCCACCCTTGCGGAGCTGGAGGACATCTACGCTCCCTACAAGAAAAAGAAGAAGACCCGCGGGATGATGGCACAGGAGCGGGGTCTGGAGCCCCTGGCGGATCTCATGGCCGGGACGGACGACGAGACCGTGAAGGCCCGGGCGCCGGAGTTCGTGCGCGAGGATACCGAACACCCGGAGCTTTCCGTGCCCACCGCCGCCGACGCAATCCAGGGTGCCATGGACATCCTGGCGGAGCGGGCCTCCCAGGACCCGGAGAACCGCGCCCTGGTGAAGTCCTGGTACCTCAAGACCGGGAAGCTCTCGGTGATGGGAATCGGGGACGAGGCGGCCAGGGCCAAGAGCGTCTACCAGATGTATTGGGACTACTCCGAGGAGATATCCCGGGTGAAGCCGCACCGCATCCTGGCCGTCAACCGGGGGGAGCGGGAAGGGGTGCTTTCTGCGGTCCTGGAAGTGGACGAGGACGGGGCCGTGGAGCGGCTCAAGTCGAAGGTGGCGCCGCGCACGTCCTTCCACGCGGAAGCCCTGGAGGACGGCCTTAGGCGCCTCCTCTCGCCGGCGGTGCTACGGGAGATACGCTCCGACGCCTCGGACGCCGCGGAAGGCCACGGGATCGACGTCTTTTCCGAGAACCTCAAAAACCTTCTCCTCTCGCCCCCCATCAAGGGCACCCGGGTGCTGGGGTTGGATCCCGGCATCCGCACGGGCACGAAGTGCGCGGCCCTGGACGAGACGGGGAAGTTTCTGGACTACTTCGTCATCAACCAGGAGACGAAGCCCGAGGAGGGGAAGAAGGCCGTGGCCGAGGCGGTGCGGAAGCACGGCCTCAAGCTCGTCGCCGTGGGGAACGGTACGGGGAGCCACGAGGTGCAGAAGCTGGTGGCCGACGCGATTTCGGAGAACGGCCTGGACGCGGCCTATACCGTGGTGGACGAGGACGGCGCCTCCGTCTACTCCGCCAGCGACGTCGCGCGGGAGGAGTTTCCCGATCTCGACCTGACCATCCGGGGGGCCATCTCCATCGGGCGGCGGCTCCAGGATCCCCTGGCCGAGCTCGTCAAGATCGACCCCAAGAGCATAGGCGTGGGCCTCTACCAGCACGACGTCAACCAGAAGCGCCTCTCGGACACCCTGGACGAGGTGGTGGGGTCCGTGGTGAACAACGTGGGGGTAAACCTGAACACCGCCAGCTACTCCCTCCTGAAATACGTCTCCGGTATCAACTCGGGAATCGCCAAGAAGATCGTAAGGTTCCGGGAAGCCAACGGCCGCGTCTCCGGGCGCGACCAGCTCAAGGGCATACCCGGGCTCGGCGAAAAGACCTTCGAGCAGTGCGCGGGCTTCCTGAAAATACCCGAGAGCCCCAATCCCCTGGACAACACCTGGGTCCACCCGGAGAACTACCCCCTGGCCCAGGAAGTGCTTCCGGTGATCCGGGAGGGAAAGGACCTGACGAAGGAAATCCGGGCGTCCCTGAAGGAGAAGTACGGGGTGGGGGACACCACACTGGACGATATCGCGGCGGAGCTCAAGAAACCCAACCGGGACCCCCGGGAGGACCTGCCCAAGCCCATACTCCAGAAGGGGGTCCTGCAGTTCGAGGACCTCAAGGAGGGGATGAAGGTGACCGGGAAGGTCAAGAACGTCGTGGATTTCGGGGCTTTCGTGGACATCGGGATCAAGGAGAGCGCCCTGATCCACGTCTCCGAGGTGGCCGACCGCTTCGTGAAGGACCCCATGGACGTGCTGAAAGTGGGGGACGTGAAGGAGTTCCGCATCCTCTCCCTGGACCCGGACCGGAGGCGTATAGGTCTTTCCCTCCGCGCGGAGGGCGCCCCGAGGGGTGCCGGGCGAGGGGATGGAGCCCGGGGCGCGGCTCCGGGATCGAGGCCCGAGGGCGCCCCGAGGGGGGCCGGGCGAGGGGATGGAGCCCATGGCGCGGCTCCGGGATCGAGGCCCGAGGGCGCCCGGGGGGTCGGAACAAGCCCCGCCCCCCGCGGGAGCCGGAGGACGACGGCACGACCTACAATCCCTTCGCGGAGCTTCTCAAGAACCGGAAGTAAGCGCAGGCCCGGCCGTTTCGGGGGGCCTTCGGGAAAACCCGGGGCTTTCCTTTTTTCCGCGATTTTCGCGTCTCCATGACGTATACTCGAACCTGCGGAGCGGGCCCCGGCGCGGGGTTCCTCCTCGGAATAATAAAGATAAAGGAGCGTGCCGTGAACTTGAAATACCGGTGGGCGGCGGCCCTCGTTCTTCTGGCCCTGGGGGCCGCGCCGGCGTTCGCGGAGCCGCCCGCGCAGATCGGGCGGACCACGGAACAACTCGAACTTTTTTCGACGGCCTCCGTTCGGGCCAAGGTCGTCGCCCGGCTCGAACAGGGCGAACCCTTCCGGGTCCTGGAGACCTCGCCGCGGGACGAGGCGGTGGACGGAAAAAAAGGTCGGTGGCTGCGGGTTTCCACGGCCGACGGGCAGGAGGGCTGGCTTCACGACGTCCGGGTCCGGCTCCTTACGGAATACCTCGGCCCCGGGGACTTCGAGTCCGAGGAAGCTTACGGGCGCTACCTGGCCCTGGCCCTGCGGAAGGGGGAGCGGGTGCGCGCCGTCCGGGACTACGAGAAGGTCCGGGAGGGCGACCTGGGGTGGTACCATTCCGCGGACGAGGGGGAGCCCCCCATCCTCGTGGTCTGGGACCGGGACCTGGACGCTACCCCCTGGGTCGAGGCGATCCCCAAGGACTGCCCGCGCATCCTTTCCGGCCGGATCTACTTCATCCACCCGGGGACCATCGAGATAGCGGGGGAGGAGAAGCTTGCGGACTTCGACGACCTGGGTCGGGAATGGCACACGACGGCTCCGGCGGAGACGCTCTTCCCCCTGGGCTCCCGGGTGATCCTGGGGGAACACCGCCGGGTGGACAAGGACGATGCCGATTCCGCCAACTGGAACGAGGACATGGCCGAGTTCGTGGGGAAGGAAACCTTAATAACAAGGCAACTGGGGGCCGATCCCTGGGGCCGGAGCGTGGCCGCCGTGGACGTCGACGACGGCCGGTACAGTTGGCGTACCGAGGACATGGAGCTTGTCGAGCGGGGAAGCGGCACGGCGGACGAAGGCTCCGACTACGACTATGGGGAGGAGGACTATTCCTACGAGGACTACGACGAAGAGGACCTCGCCCTGGAGGAGGCCTTCCCGGTAGGGTCCCGGGTCATCCTGGGCCGGCACCTGCAGCTGGATCCCGAAGACGAGGAGTCCGCCTACTGGGCCGAGGAGATGGACGACTACGTAGGCAGGGAGGCCCGGATCACGGAGCACGCGGGCCTCTGCCCCTGGGGGGAGCCGACCGCCCGCGTGGACCTGGATGACGGGGATTACTACTGGCGGCTCTCGGACATGGAGCTCCTGGAGGAGGGCCCCGGCTACCGGGAGGACGACGAAGAGGACTTCGAGGACTACGAGGACTACAGGGACGGCGAATACGGCGAGGACTCGGCGGGGATGATCCGGGAGGGATTGAAGGTAGTCCTGGGCCGCCACGACGAGGTGAACGGTGACGCCAACTGGGTGGACGAGATGGAGGAGTTCGTCGGCCTGGAAACCACGGTTCGGGAGATACTCGGGACAGATTCCCAGGGCTTCCTGGTCGTCTCGGTGGAGGGGAACGACTGGTCCTGGCGCATACGCAACCTCGCCGTACAAGGCCGCGGGGAGGCGGGGAGCTACGGCTTCCAGGTCGGCGATCTCGTTGTGCTCAGGCGCCACCGCAGCGTCGACGGGAACCAGAACTGGAATCCCTCGATGGACGAGTTCGTTGGGAAAAAGGCCAAGATCACTGAGCTGGTGGGTACCGGGGGGGACGTCGCCGGGTGCTTCCTGGTCCGGGTGGATCTGGACAACGGGGAATGGGTCTGGCGCGTGGAGTCCCTGACCCCCGCCGAATGAGCCGGGGGACCCGCCGTGTGCGATACCTTCTACGTCCCCCTGGAGGACCGGGCTTTCTTCGGCAAGAACTCGGACCGCAAGCCCGGGGAGCCCCAGCCCCTCTGCATCCTTCCCCGGGGGCCCGGGTCCCCGGAGACCGCAATCTCCGGCGGCTCCCTTCCGTACCCCGACAAGGGGTACTCGGTCCTCCTCTCGAAGCCCTCGTGGATCGTCGGCGGGGAGATGGGGCTTAACGAGAAGGGCGTGGCCATCGGAAACGAGGCGGTCTTCTCCCGCCGGCCGGTCCGAAAGGACGGGGTTCTGGGCATGGATTTCCTGCGGGCCGCCCTCCGCTCCGCGGATTCCGCGGAGGACGCCCTGGGGATTCTGATCGAGCTTACGGAACGCTTCGAGCAGGGGGGGAACGGGGCCTACCGGGGGCGGCTCTACTATCACAACGCCTACCTGGTCGCGGGCTTCGACGGGGCCTATGTCCTGGAAACCGCGGCCCGGCGCTGGGCCTGGAAGGCCCTGGACGGGCCCTCCGCGATCTCCAACTCCTACTCCATCGGCCTCGACTACAAGCGGCTGGATCCGGAGACCCGCAAGGCCATAGCGCCGGTGAACGAGAGCATGGCCTGCTACGACGAATCCGACGCCGGCCGGGTGGGCGAGAAGGCCCCCTGGAAGCCCTACGTGGAGAGCCGGCTCCACGCCTTCGTGACCAAGGGCGACGCCCGCCGCCGGGCCCTGGCCGCCCGCGTGGCGGCCCCCGGGAAGGACTTCGGCCTGGAGGACGCCTTCGGGGCCCTTCGCTCCCGAAGCCTCCCGGACCCCGCCCGGCCGGGAAAGACCGCGGTGATCTGCGCCCACGACCGGGACAACCTGGGATACCCATCGACCGCGTCCCTGGTCGTGGAGCACCAAAAGTCCGCGGCCCGCTGTTTCGCGTGGTTCACGGGAACTCCGTATCCCGACCTCTCGCTCTACAAGCCCGTGGTTCTGGAGGGCGGTTCCTTCCTTCCCCTTTGGGCGGGCTACGACTACGCGGAGGACTCCCCGTCCTCCCGGGAGTACTGGGAACGCGGCCGCCGATTCTACCGGGAACGCGGCCGTCGGCTCTCCCGGGACCCGGGGTTCCGGAAAGCCCGGGACGAGGCCCAGGCGGGGATACGGGCGGCGGCCGCGCAATACGGGTCCGAGAACCTGGAGGCCCTACGGTCCAGGATCTCCGCCCTGGCGGCCGGGTGGGAAGCCTCCCGGGCGGGATATCGATAAACCGCGGACAGGAGGGTTTCCAGGGGCCCCGCCGGGCGCGGGGAAGCCGGAAGGGGGCGCGGACGCCCGGGATCGAAAAAAGGAGGTCGGCATGCTGGAGGTGGGATCGAAGGCTCCGGATTTCAGCCTGGAGGACTCGGAGGGGAAGGAGGTTTCCCTTTCGGAGTACCGGGGCGGCACCGTTGTGCTCTACTTTTACCCCCGGGACAATACCCCGGGCTGCACGAAGGAAGCCTGCTCCTTTCGGGACGCCTGGAGCCTCTTCCTCCGTAAGGGGGCCGCGGTTCTGGGGGTGAGCCCGGACAAGACCGCTTCCCACGCCGGCTTCAAGGCCAAGCACTCCCTGCCCTTCCGACTCCTCTCGGACCCGGACAGGAAGGTCCTTCGGGCGTACGGGGCCTGGGGGGAGAAGAAGATGTACGGGAAGACCGTCGAGGGGGTGATCCGCTCCACCTACGTGATATCCGGGGACGGGATCGTCAAGGCGGTCTTTCCGAAGGTGAAGCCCGAAGGCCACGCCCGGGAGATTCTAGAGGTCCTCTAGGGATGAGGATACTCCACACCTCCGACTTGCACATCGGAAAGACCCTGCACGAACGGGACCTCCTGGCCGACCAGGCGCACGTATTGGCCCAGTTGGAAGCCGCGGTCCTGGAGCGCGATCCCGCCGCCCTCGTCATAGCCGGGGACGTCTACGACCGTTCCATACCGCCCCCGGAGGCGGTCGGCCTTTTCGGCGCTTTCCTGGGGCGGTTGAAGGCGGCCCGCCCGGATCTAGCCGTCCTCGTCATATCCGGAAACCACGACTCCCCGGCCCGGCTCGGCTTCGGGGACAGCATATTCCGCCTTGCGGGGATACACCTACGGACCCGGGCGGAGGACGCGGCAGTCCCCATACCCCTGGAGCGCGGGGGGGAGAGGCTCTATCTCTGGGCCCTGCCCTTCCTGGGCCCGGCCTCCTTCCCGGAGGCCTCCCGTTCCCAGGCGGGCCAGTTCGACGAGGCGATGCGCCGCATCGTCCCGCTCCTGCCCGACGACGGGGCGAACGTGCTCGTCTGCCACGCCTTCGCGGCCGGAGGCCGGGCCAGCGACTCCGAGAGGGTTTTCCTGGGCGCGGCGGAGCAGGTGGACGCGGGAGGGTTCGCGGCCTTCGACTACGTGGCCCTGGGCCACCTCCACCGGCCCCAGGGTGCGGGGAAAAACGGCCGGTACCCCGGCTCGCCCCTGGCGTACTCCTTCTCCGAGGCCGGACAGTCCAAGGGCTTCCTCCTGGCGGACGTCCGGCGGGGCGGCTTCGACGCGGAGACCGTGCCGTTTAATCCTCTCCATCCCCTGAGCCGCATCGAGGGGGAGTACGCCCGCCTCCTGGCCGACGCGCCCTCCCTTCCCGAGCGGGAGGATTACCTGGAGGTGCTCCTCACGGACCCGGATCCGGTGATCTCCCCCGCGGAGTCCCTGCGCCGGGTTTTCCCGAACCTCCTTTCCATACGACAGCGGGCCTTCGAGGTCCGCGTCCCGGGGG
>CAYTYG010000054.1:11709-12912 GCA_964441515.1 uncultured Treponema sp. | reverse complement strand
AAGGCACAGATAATCACACCGCTTCCATACGTGGGGAACCTTATTTCCCTCTGCGTCCAAAAACGGGGCGTGCAGACGTCCTTCGTCCACCTGGACGAGAAGAGGGTGGAGATGGTCTTCGAGATGCCCCTGGCGGAGGTCCTCTTCGATTTTTACGACAAGCTCAAGAGCACGAGCCGGGGCTACGCCAGTTTTGATTACGAAGTCATTGGGTACCGTCCCTCGGAACTCGTCAAGCTGGACATCCTGATCAACGGCAAGCCCGTAGACGCGCTCTCCCAGCTCGTGTTCAAGCCCGGAGCCTACGAGAGGGCCCGGAAGGTCTGCGAACGGCTCCAGGGCGCCATCGCGCGGCAGCAGTTCAAGATCGCCATCCAGGGGGCCATCGGCGGACAGATCATCGCCCGGGAGACGGTGAATCCCGTGCGCAAGGACGTCCTGGCCAAATGCTACGGAGGCGATATCACGAGGAAGCGGAAGCTCCTGGAAAAGCAGAAAGAAGGCAAGAAACGGATGAAATCCGTCGGGGACGTGGACCTGCCCCAGGAAGCCTTCCTGGCCGTACTCCGCACGAACGACGACGAAAACTGAACCGTTGAACCGTATGGAGAAAATCCGCGATCATTTCCCCGGAGTTGCTAGGTAAAGCCGGGGCCCTCTATTTCGGTCGATACGAGTAATCTCCCGGGCCGGCTTTCTACGGCCCCCTTCTGTTCCCTTTCGCGGCCTTTATGCCCAGGATCTCCGACATTATGACTTTCGTCAGGAAACGAACCAGAGATTCGTCATCGGGAAGGACTGGTCGGACGAAGATGTGACGATGGACAATGGCCTCCAGAAGGCTGTGGATTTTCATAACGTTTTCGGAGAACTGATCTTCCGGAACTCCGAGAAGGAAGGGGCTTGATGCCCTGGCCGCCGCGGCGGTTTCCCTCAGCAACGCGTCCAATCCCTTGTTGTACTCCGACAGGAGATCCGGGTCGTCGAGGATGGCTCGGGCGACGGCGAGGTGAACGGGCAGCATCTCCCGGTGAGAACGGATATGTCTTCGGATCATGGCTTCCAAGGATGATTCCAGCGTGCCGCTTTCCATATTCGAGAAGTCCTTGAGGTCCGTAATGGAGTGGAAGTGCCGGTTGAGGATGGCGCGGAGGATTGAGGATATCCCCTCGGGATAATAGCGATAGACGGTTCCTATGCTCA
>CAYTYG010000054.1:2803-11699 GCA_964441515.1 uncultured Treponema sp. | reverse complement strand
TTTTTCGACGTGTCTATAGTGATGCCGACCCTTCCGCTTTTCCCCGCGATATCCGCGATCTTTATTGCGGAGAATCCCCGCTCCGGTATCAGCTCAAGAAAGCTTTCCAGAACGAGCGCTTTTTTCCCCTCCTTGTTCCGTAGATACTTCTTACCCACATTCCCTCCTGGAAATAGATGAACAAAGTTCATCTATTGACAATCCGGCTCCTGAATGATATTCATTTATTATTTCTATTCCAAGGTACGGCTACAATGCCCTTTTCGAAATGGAGGAGGCCGCAATGATATACTCTTCTTCGGCGCATCGGAGAATCGCTTCCCTACTGATCCTTTCAATCGGGAACTTCGTCCTTTTTTTCCTTATGGCGATGATCTTCTATTCCGGCGGAACCATACAGGAACCCCATCGGGAAGGATATTCGTTCCTGACGAATTTTTTCAGCGACACAGGCAGGATGGTTTCTTTCTCAGGGAAACCGAATATAGTATCGATGATCTGCTTCGGGGCTGCGCTCGTTCCCGTGAATATCACGCTCCTCCTTTTCCATGGAGAGAATTTCATCCACTACCGGGGGAAATACGTTCCCTGGAACTGGATCGCCTCGATCTCCGGCGCGGCCTCCGCCGCGGCGGCTATTCTAATCCCTTTCTTTCCGGATGACCTCTTCCCCGGCGCCCACCTTATCGCTACCCTGGGTTTTTCTAACCTTCTCCTCTTGTCCTTAATCGGGTACGCGGTGCTGAGCAGGAAAGACCCTTCCATGAAAAAAGGCTGCTCGATCCTGATACTGGGCTACGTGGTATACCTGGTCATCTACCTGGCGGTCCTGATGGTCGATTTCGGATTCGAGGAAGATTTGCGCAACCTTCTTCAAGCCTCGGGTCAGAAGATCGCGATACTAGCGGGGTTTACCTGCCTTTCCGTTCTGGCGTTCGGCATCCGAGAAAAGCTGATGCCGCCCTCCCGCTTCACGAGCGAAGGCGGAGCCGCCGGCGTAGCGCACCTCGGCATCCGTGGGAAAGCCGGATCGGAATACCTCGGTGAGTAAAGGTCATCCGGCCGGCAATGGTATGCGCAGACCGGAATCCGAGGACCGCTTCGCGGCTTCCATCAGCTCCAAGACTCGCAGGGCTTCTTCCGGATTCACGGGCGGTTGGCTTTCACCGCGTATGGCGGAGGCAAGGGCGACGTAGAACTCCCGCCAGTCCCCCCCGGACAGGTCCAGCCGCTCCTCGGAGCCGTCCGGCCGGACAAGGAGTCCCGCCCCGGGCATGCGGGCCCAGCCCGGGCAGCCTGGGAGCTTCCCGGCCCGGAGGAGGGCTTCCTGGGGATCCTCCCCGAAGGATAGGAAGGTGCCCCGTTCGCCGTGGACCCGGTAGCGGAATCCCGGCGAGGGGGCCAGGCATCCACCGTGCAGGACGACGCGGAGAGTGCCTTTTCCCAGGACAACATGGAACCAGTCTTCCGTCTCCGCGCCGGAACGCTGGGCCGCCGTGTCCGCCAGGACCCAGTCGAAGGGCCCGAAAAGCATGGAAGCCTGATCGAAGAGATGGGGGCCCAGGTCCCAGAGAAGCCCGGAGCCCGGGCCCGCGCGCTCCTTCCAGCGATCCCGTACCCCGGGGCGGAAGCGCTCCCACCGGAATTCCGCCTCGTTCACCGGCCCCAGTTCCCCGCGGTCCAGCAGGGAGGCCAGGGAGCGGAAGTCCGAGTCGAGGCGCCGGTTGTGGAAGACCGTGAGGAGCCTCCCCCGACGTTCGGCCGTATCCAGGATGCTTCGGGCCGCGGAGGAATCCGAGGAGAAGGGCTTTTCCAGGACCACGTGGAGGCCGGCATCCAGGGCGGCGCGGGCGTGAGCGGAATGGAGGGCTGCGGGAGTTGCGATGACGGCTAGATCCAGGTCCAGGAGCCGGAAAAGATCCTCCGCGGCGGAGACGACGGACACACCGGGGAGCTCGGCCGCGGCTTTTTCAGCCCGGCTTCCGGCCGCCACGGCCCGCAGCTCGTAGAGAGCCGGGAGGGACCGGAGCAGGGGGAGGTGGAATGTCCTTCCCGAGAGCCCGTACCCGACGATGCCGGCGCGTATTCTCATGTTCCCTCCAGACTCCGAATCGACTCGGCTAGGCGCCGCCTCCAGTCCAGGGCCTCCGCAAGGAGGCGGTTGCGCACATCCCCGGGTAGTGCGGAAACCCTGTGCTCGTCCGGGAACCAGGAGTATATCCAGTCGCACTCGGACGCGCGAAGCGCGAGGTCCGGGGAGTCCGAGCGAAGGCCCTCCAAGAGGTTTTCCAGTTTTTCGAGTTCCCCGGTCAAAAAGGAAGCGGCCAGCTCTCGCAGGGTGGAGCTGTCCGCGGCGTTCCCGGTCAATCCTAGCCCGGGGGAGGGCGGGACGGCTGTATCCAGGACGCCGGACGCGTCCCGGAAGGGGATACGGGGTCTGCCCAGGGGAAGGCCGGAGACCCGGATGTCGTGGATCCTCGAATCCCCTTGGATCTCCCCGGCCAGGAGGCCTGCGTAGGAGGCCAGGACCTTCCCCGTCCGCTCTGCCCGGCTGCCCGGAACGGGCTCCGCGGAGAAGGAGTTCTTCCATTGCCCGCGGGCTCGATACAGTCGGGACTGCCGGAGCGTCTCGGCCTTGAGCGCCGGGGAGCCCCGGGCGTGGGTCGTACCGGCCGGGAAGGAAAAGTCCAACCCCGCGAGGAACACGGGTCCCTCCGTAAGGGTGCGGGCCAGAAGGACGGCAAGAACCCCCACGGAGCCCAGGGGCGGAACCCGGAGGGCGGGCAGGGGCAGGGACTCCAGGCGGTCCAGGAAGGAGAGGGGTTCGTACCGGGTGAGCGTAAGGAATTTGGGCCCGCGGACGCTATGGTAGGCCGAGGGGTGCGAGGTGAGGTCCAGGAAGAGGGGGATTTCCCGCCCCCCTGCCGGAAGGAAGTCCTGTAGGTTCTGAATCTGCCCCTCCAGGCAGACTACGGCGTCCGGAAGGATGCCCCCGTCCAACAAGGAGCCTACCGCGGTGTCGCAGGAAAGGACGTGAAGCCGGTTCCTCTCCGAGGCTATCCAGGGGCACGCTGCCTCCAGGCTGGGACCGGCCCCGCAGACCACGATGGGACCGCCCCAGTTCCGGGGCTCCCGGATGTCCGCCTCGGGAAGCCGGCCCAGGTTGCGGACCAGGTTGCGGGCCCAGAGGCGGCCCATGTGGACCATGGTCATCCGGTTGCGCCAGTACCGGGTGAGTTCCGCATTCACCGACTCCAAGGCCCGGTCGTACGCTTCCGGGTGCAGCTTGCGCCCGAAGGAAAGGGGGACTTCCACGCAGCGCCGGAAGCGTCCAAGGGCGTGTACGGTATATTCCGCCCGGGAAGGATCCGAAAGGAACCGGAAGCGGGGGTGGACGAGAACGGCCTGGGAAATGCGTGCGGAGGCGAGCTCCGCAAGCCGGGAGTCGGCCTCCAAGGCCAGCACGGCGCTGGAGGCCGGAAGCCTGTCCAAGAGGGTCCCGAGCCCGTAGCCGAGGAGCGGCGAGGGTACGAGGTAGAGCGTATCCTCCTGGAGCGGGAGCCCCGCGGCCGAACGCTCCGGCGTGGCTCGAGGGTCCACCCGTGAATACAGGGGGATTCCCCGATATTCTACGAAAAAGCCCCCGCGTTCCGCTTCCGCGATCCGTGGGGGCGCTGGGTCCGTGGCTTCCGGGGCAGGCGTTGAAAAAGCGGGGGGCTTTTTCAACATTCCGCTATTCTTCCCGGAAGATGAAGGAGAACGCGTTTATAAAATTGTCCTTGAGCTCCGGGCTGTTGAGGTAATGGTCGTACAATTCCCTCTCCCGAGCCTGGGCGAAGAGGGAAGGATAGCCGTACTTCACCATGTCCAAGCTGCCTTCTACGGCGGGGCGTATCTCCTTGACCCGAAGTACGACCGCCGAGTCCTGGAGGAGTATGGGTTCGGATACGCCTCCCGCGGGGAGGGAGAACGCGGCGGACAGGAATTTTTCGTTGGTGGACGCTCCGGCCAAGCCCGTTCCCGAGATTTTACGGAAGAGTTCCATGTAGCCGAAAGAGAACGCGTCCCCATAATTGAGGGGGAAGGGACCCGCTTCGCGCACCGCGAGGACATGGGAGATTGCCGCGGAGGAGAAGCCCCGGTCCGCGGCGTCGGACGCGAAATCCCGGCCCCGGGCCACGGCGGCGTCCTCGATCTTCCCGCGTTCCCACTGGTTCATGTAATTCCAGACGGCCTTAAGGACGTCCGGCGAGGAGAAGTCGGGTTCGGATGCGGCGGCCTCGGCTCGGAAGAAACACCAGGACCCGGAAGCCGTCTTCAAGATCCCGGAAACCTCGCCGGCCTTGAGGGCCAGGACGGCGCCGGCGTCCTGGGTGGAGGCCAGCTCGCCGTCGAGTTCGTAGCCCCATCTCTGTCCTACGGCGCCTCCCTGCTCGGCCCATGCGTCCTTGGAGTGGGTCTTCGCGGCGTCCTCGAAGGAGAGAGAGCCGTCCTTGACCTTGGCCAGCACGGCGGCGGCCTCCTTCTCGTCGTTCAGGGTCACGCGGGAAAGGCTGATCCGGCGGAATTTTGGAGCATTTTCCCGGCCGAACGCGGCCTTCTCCGCGTCGGAGAAGACGGAGAAGGGGAGCTCCACGTACTCTATAACCCGCTCTTCCCGGGCCATGGCCTGGAGGAACGCGATCTCCCGGGAACTGGGCCGGAGGCTTAGGACGTCCTCCGCGACATATCCCTTGAGCATCTCCTCCCGCAGGGTGTCCCGGATGGACAGCTTGGCGGATTCCGAGGCCTCTCGGTACTTCTCCAGGGAGAAAACCCCGTTCTCTATAAAATCCGGGTGTTCTAAAACCGAGTCGTTGAGCCGGGCCTCGGATACGGAGATGCCTGCGCGTTTGGCTTCCTGGAGCAGGGCGGTATGGACTACCGTCCGGTCATATGCGGCTTTCCATATCTGGAAACGCAGGAAGTCCCCGTCCATCTGGGCGTATCCGCTCGACTTGATCTGATCGTCGATGGCCTTGACCTGGCGGGCCAGGTAGCCGCCGTACTCATACCGTATGGGCTTGCCCGCATAGGATCCGAATTCCGGAGCCTTGCCGGAATTCGAAACCCCGCCGGAGAAGGAGGGAACGAGTATGAAAGCGATGGTCGCGATGATCAGGATGACAATCGTGCCGATGTAGACGAAGGTGTTTCGACCGGATGCCGGCTTTTCCTTGGCTTGCTTCCGGCTGTCGGCGGGTTTCTGCTCTTTTTGGTTGGGAGATGACATGGCTTCCTTCCCTAGGATGTTGACGTTGTCCGGTTTCGCGGCATGACAGAGCGCCGTGCTCCCGAAGCGGGACTGCCGTGGCAGGCGATGGACCGCCGAGGGGCGGATGCAAAATACCACGCCGCCGGGGCCTCGTCAATACACGGCCGAAGACGGCGTCATTCGCCTTTTTTATAGAACGCGTAACCCTTTTTCGAGGCGTGTTTTATTGTGTACATCGCGGAATCCGCCCTCTGCAAAAGGCCCTCCAGGGAATCCCCGTCGTCCGGGAAAAGGGCGATACCCATGGAGGCCCCGACCTGGCAGGGCACACCCTGGAACTCCATGGGCGCTCCGCAGATTTCCAGGACCTTGCGGGCCGCGGACTCGACATCGGCCTTGCCGTGCACATCGTTTAGGACGGCTACGAACTCGTCCCCACCGACCCGGGCCACGGTATCGGAAGCGCGGAGCGCGGACCGAAGGCGCCCGGATATCTCCACCAGGGCCTGATCCCCGGCCAGGTGGCCGAAGCGGTCGTTGATGGGCTTGAAGTCGTCCAGGTCCACGAAGAGAATGCCCACCTTGGTCCCGGACCTGCGGGCGATCTCGAAGCTCTTGCGCAGAAGCTCGAACAACAGCCGGCGGTTGGGCAGCCCCGTCAGGCTGTCGTGGTTGGCGAGGTAGCTGATCTGGTGGGTCGCCTTTTCCAGCTGCTCCTTCTCGCCCTGGAGCTCCCGGTTGAGGGCCTCCAGCCGGAGGTGGATCAAGGAATTCTCCAGGGCTATGGCCACGTAGGGAGCAAGGGCCGTCAGGAACCGAAGGTCCCGGGGCGTATAGGACTCCTTGGCGTAGCTCTGGACCGTGAGAACCCCGATTACGTTGTTTTCTATGGAGAGCGGAAGGAAGAGGAAAGACTTGCAGGGCTTCCCGCGGAAGTGCTTGGGTTTACCCGGGATGTAATTGCGGTACTCGGAGTCCAGGTCCTTGATGAACACGGGCGTGTTTTGGCGTATACACCAGGCCGCGAAGGTCCGTTTGGGATCCAGGGGGGTAGGACTCCGGGATATCCGGCGGCCGTCCTGGATGAATGCGGAGTAGTGAATGATGTCGGACTCCTTATCGTAGAAGGCGAGGCCGAATATGTCCGTCACCATCAGGGCGTGGAGGCTTTCGTAGAGGGTGGAGATGACCGTCTCTTTATCCAGGCTCGAGGTTATCCGCCTGCCTATCTCCGAGATGCCCAGCATCTGGCGGTTCATCTCCTCCAGGCGCTCCGTTTTCTCCTTTAGTTCGATATTGCGCAGGCGGTAGATCTCCGCCTCCCGCTGGGTCCTCTCGACCTCGTACTGGATCTGGATGTCCTTGATCTTGCGGGTCGTGTCCTCGTTCAGGATTTCCCGCTCGTATTTCACAAAGCGGCGAAAATAATCCAGGGCCGTCCCGTGGTCGCCCATTCGCTCGTGGGTTTCCGCCAGGCGTTCGTAGGCGGAGAAGTACAGGGATTTCGCGTGGATCGCCTCGCTCATGGACGCAGCGCGGTCGAGCCCCTTCAGGGCTCCCTTGAGGTCTCCTTTCTCCATGAGAAGGGAACCCAGGTCCAGCAGGGCTTCTATGGTCTCCCGGGGGCTCTTGACGCTCTCCGCCTGCTTGAGGGACTTGCGAAAGTATTCCTCCGCGCTCTTCGTCCTCCCCTGGGCCCATTCTATCCGTCCCAGGACGTCCCAGCAGGAAGCGAGGACCAGTTTCTCCGGGCCGGATTGGGCTATCTCGAGGGCCTTTCGGGTGAACTCGTCCGCCAGTATGAAATTTTCGATTCGGACGAAGGCGTTTCCCACGTTCAGCAGGATGTTGGAGCGGAGCTCGGCTCCCGTCGCGCCGGAGACGATGTCATAGGCCTTAAGGAAGTAGTCCAGGGCTTCCTTGTAGTTGCCCAGGTCCGAACAGACCTCTCCGATGTTGTTGAGCGTGGCGGCTTCCAGGTCCCTCAATCCGTTTCGGCGGGCTTCGTCCAGGCTCTGGGTATAGAAATCCAGGGCCTTCTCGAAGCGGGCCGTGTTATGATTGAGAACCCCCAGGGCGGTCAGGACCTTCGTCCGGCCCGTGGAATCGTCCATATCCCCGTAGAGTTCCAAGGACTTTTCAAAGGCTTCGCGGGCTTCCTCGTTTTGGCCCAGATACACGCAGCACCAGCCTATATTTAGCCAAGCGAAGGCCGCACCCCCCGCGTACTGGATGCCCTCGGCCTCCGGAAGGACGCTTCGGGCGAGGGCCTTGGCGGCCTCCAGGTCGTCGAACCTGCTGTTCCAGGAGCGTATGTTGAGCCCGTCGATCCGGGAACGCGGGTCTTCCTCGGAATCGGGCGGGGGCCGGGGGAACGCTTTCCTGCCCGTGTTCATGCGCAACCCCTCAGGTCCTTACGCAAGTCCTCGTCCAGGGGCACCCAGCGGCCGTCCAGGGCGATCTGGGCCGGGCGGAAGTTCGACTTGTAATCCATGGAAGGGGAGCCCGGTACCCAGAATCCCAGGTAGTACCAGCGTTTTCCCAGTTTCCGGCAGAGTTCGATTTCCCGAAGGATCGAGTAGGTTCCCAGGCTCAGCTTGCGGTAGGACGAGTCCCAGGCGAAATAGACGGAGGAAAGCCCTCCGGGGAGGATGTCCAGGTAGCCGTTGCCCGCCAGCCGGGGGCCCCCCGCCGATGGAAGCCGGTATTCCGTGACCGCCACCTCCCCCAGGGGGGAGTCCAACAGGAAGGACGCGTAGGAAAGAGGACCTTCCTCCGTGCCCGAGGGGCGTCCGTGCCGTTCTCGGCAGTACTCCTCATAGAGGCGGAAACGGTCTTCCCGGAAATCGGACCCTTCGGTCTCGAAGGTCATCGAGAGATCCCGGCCGCGCCGCAGCACCCGGAGCTGGGAAGGTGTGGGCTCGAAGGTCTCCGAATCGATCCGGATGGGGATGCAGCGGCTGCAGCCTTCGCAGATCGTCCGGTAGAAGGAAGTTCCGCTGCGGCGGAATCCCCGGACCAGGATGGACTCGTAGAGCTCGGGGGAGCATTCGCGGCAGGTAAACTCCGCGACCCTCCAGGCGGCGTCCTGGCTGAGATAGGGACAGGGGCCATAGGTTAGTTCCCGCAGGGGAATTTTCATCGTCAAATCTAGATATCCAGGTCCTGGGATTCCGGACCGTAGTTGGGAGCGTTGTGATCCAGGTACTCCAGCGCGTCCTGGGCGGTCTTTTGTACGTGCTCATACCAGATCGTGTAGAGTTCCCGAGTGACCGTCTTCGGAAAGGGAGCTCCCTGGAGCTCGCTCGCCAAGGCTTTCAGTAAGGCGAAACTTTCCTCCTGCATGTCGTCGTTCCTTTTCAGATTCGTAGATGATGGACGGATGCTGCCGGTTTTTTCAACTTCATTGATTTTATATCATCCTCGTGGGAAATCAATACCTCGGTCCGGCCGTTCCATCCATCCAGGATGCGGGCCGCCGCGGACGCCAAGTCCCGTGGGGTCATTCCCAGGATATCGGCGCGCTTCCTCCGACGCATATCGTCCGTTACCCCATATATCTCCCGCTTAAAGTCTATGAAACCCTTTTCCTCGGGCATCAGGGGCCGGAGGTCCCGGCCCGAGGCGCCGACCACCGCACGG
>CAYTYG010000054.1:0-2773 GCA_964441515.1 uncultured Treponema sp. | reverse complement strand
AATCCGCGCAAGGTGCTCCAGGGCTGCGCGGTAGGACTCCAGGGAGGCGTTGGGCGAAGGGTCTCGGTAGGAGGAAAAGCTGAAGGTGGCCTCGGAGCCGTCCGTCCATGCCGAGGCTCCGTAGGCTCCGCCCTTTACGCGAATCTCGTCCCAGAGAACGCTGGTCGAAAGGACGTGGCCCAGGACCTGTTCGTGGGCGAACTCCGGGGTCCCCAGAGGGGAGGCGGAAAGGCTTGCCGCGGAGAATCCCACCTGGGAGGGGATGGACCAGGCCTCGAACCGGGCGGGGGGAATCCCGTGGGGAGGCGGCTGCGTCGGGGCAGCCTGGGGCTGGGCGGGAAGCCGCCTAAGGGCCTGTTCCAGCGCGGCCCGGGCGGGCTCCACGGCTTCCGGTCCCGAGGTCAGGTTGATCCGGAGCCCTTCCCGGGCCGCCAGGGACTTCAGGACGGCGGAAAGCTCCCCGGCCAAGTCCTCGGTGCCCTTCCTGCGCCGGAGACGGGACAGGTGCTCGAACTGGGACAGGCCCCGCCACTCCTCCTCGGCCCTCTGGGCCGCCGAGAACGGGGCCGAGGCACGGAGGGAGGCGAAGGAGCTCCCGGACGGGATGATCGCGGCGGTCACGTCGTTGGAGAGTTCCAGGAGGATGTCCAGAAGGCGCTTGAGGTCCCCGAAGTCCGCGTCCGTCATCAGGGCCAAGGCCAGATCCAGGGCTGCGGGGAAGTTCCTCTCCAGGGCTTTGAGCCGGAAGATCATCCAGGAGGAGGGGGAATCCCGGGAAGCCCCCGACGGCGTGCCGGACTGGAGGATGACCGAAAAGCCCCCGGCTACTCGGGCGAGAGCCCGGGCCACTTCGTCGTAGGGGCGGCCCGGGAGACCGGCCCCCGAGACGAAGCGGGAAAGGAGGGGAAGACGGGAAAGGAAGCTGTCCGGAAGCGCGCCCAGGGAAAAGGCGAAGTCGGCGTACACGATGCCGTTCGTGAAAATGGGGTGGATGCTGGCTGGAACGCCGGCGACGATCCCGGTTTCCCGGGGAATAATCTCCACTTCCCGGGGAATGTCCGTGCGGGCGAGCGCGGGGAGCGAAGCCTGGGCGGCCGCGTCGTCCGGAGCGTCCTGGAATGCCGCCAGGGTCCGCGCCCGTTCGTGGATGTCCTGCCTGCCCGCCTCGCCCAGGGAAGCGTCCAGGGCGTCCAATTCTTCCCGGCGTTTTTTGCGTTCGGCGGCGTCCAGGGCGGGATCCGGGTAGACAGTAACGGTGGCCCGGTGCGGGTTTTTCAGGATCCAATCCCGCAGCCTGTCTTCCAGGTAACGTCCGTTCTCGTCCATGCGCCTCCTCAGCTCCGCGAGGGGAGAGTCGAAAGCCAGGGTGCGCTCCGGGGGGGCCCCGTGGAGCCAGCCCCGTATGGCCCGGGACAGGAGCCGCAGGCCGTAGGTGCCCCCGCCCCGGCGTATCTCCCGGGTGGAGAACTCCACGGAATGGAAGGCGGTTTCCACGAGTTCCCGGGGTATGCCCTCCTGCGCGAGATTTTCCAGGCAGCCCAGGACGACGCCCTCTATCTTTTCCTCGCGTCCGCGCTCCGTCCCCCGGAGTCCCGCGGTAAAAACGGCCTGCCGTATGCCCGTATCCAGCCCGGAGTGGGGCGAAAGATCCTCGCCGAGGCCCGAGGCCGAGAGGGCGCGATAAAGGGGTGCTCCTTCGTTCCCCAGAAGGATCTCTCCCAGGACTTCGAGGGCAAGCGATTCCGTGCCCTCTTCGGGGGGAACCGCGACCCAGGAAACAAGGGTCGTCGTCTTGGTTTCCCCTCCCTCCTCCGCCGGAAAGGCGAATTCTCTACGCACCGGGGTGGGGAAGGGGCATTGGAGGGGAACGGCCGTGTCCGCGGGTCTTTCCCGAAAGGAGGACAGGAACCGGTCCTCCAGGAACTCCAGCTGGCGAGAGGTCGGGATGCATCCGTGGAGGAAAATCCGGCAATTGGAGGGATGGTAGTGGCTTTCCCAAAAGGCCCGGAAGCCCTCGTAGGTCAGGACCGGGATGACTTCCGGGTCCCCGCCGGAGTCCTCGTGGTAGGGGTGGCCGGATTCGAAGAGGGTCTGGTAGGTCCTCGTGGAGATGAGGCTCTCCGGACTGGAGTAGTCCCCCCGCATTTCGTTATAGACTACGCCCTTGCGCTCCAGGCGCCCGTCCTCTCCGTACTCCAGGTGATGGGCTTCCTGCAGGAAAATCTCTTCCGTGATGCGGGGGTGGAAGACCGCGTCCCCGTAGACGTCCATCAGGTTGAAGTAGTCCGGCTCCACGGTGGAAGCCGCGGGATAGACGGTCTTGTCGGGATAGGTTAGGGCGTTTAGGTAAGTCGCGAGGCTTCCCCGGGCCAGGACCAGGAACGCGTCCTTGACCGGAAATCGGCGGGACCCGCAGAGAACCGAGTGCTCCACGATGTGGGCAACTCCCGTGGCGTCGTCCGGGGGCGTGCGGAAGCAGAACGCGAAGGTGTTCTCCTCGTCCTCGGAACTTAGGTGGTAGACCTCGCACCCGGTGGCCCGGTGGCGAAGGAGTATCCCCGTTGCGCGGTATTCGGACAGGGGTGTTTCGGAGAGGGTTTCGAAGGCGGGGTGGTAGTTTTCCATAGGGTAGAAGATGTCCCGGAGGGGCGGGAGAGTCAAGTTCCTTGCGCGGCCGCGGTATCCTGTGCTTGCGCCGCGGAGTATCCTTTATACGGCGTCCCGGGGGGCGTATACGATACCGCGGCCGCGCAAGGAACTTGACTCTCCCGCC
>CAYTYG010000053.1:0-12954 GCA_964441515.1 uncultured Treponema sp. | reverse complement strand
GTCTCGCCTCGGGTCTGAAAGTTGGAGAATAGATGCCCCAATCCCTGTTCCAAAGCCTTGTGCTCCTCCTGCTCCTGGTGGTCGGATTTCTGGCCGGAAAGAAAAAGATACTGGGCGCCGAAACCGTCCGGGATCTCTCCCGTTTCATAGTGGATTTCTCCCTCCCGGCGCTCGTCCTGCTTTCCATGCAGAAACCCTTCACGGCGGAGCTGCGGGATTCCGCGTTCCGCATTCTGGGCATCTCCTTTGCCGTGTACGCCACCGCCTTGCCCCTGTCCTTCCTGTGGGCGCGGCTAATACATTCCAGCGGACCGGAACGGGGCGTCCACGAGTTCTCCGCGTCCTTTTCCAACGTGGCGTTCATGGGCTTTCCCATCATGGCCGCCCTATTCGGTAAGGACTGCCTCTTCTCGGTATCGATCTACAACATCCCGTTCCAGATACTCGTTTTTTCGCTGGGGATAATCCTGCTCACGAAGGAAAACGGCAAAAACGTCCGGATTTCCCTCCGCTCCCTGGTCACTCCGGGCATCCTAGCCGCTATCGTGGGATTCGCGTTTTTCGTGGGTTCCGTCCGTATCCCCGAGCCCCTTTTCACGAGCCTCGGGCTTCTGGGAGACATGACCACTCCCCTTTCCATGACGGTCATCGGAGCCACCCTCTCCCGCATGGACTTGAAGAGCGTGTTCGGGAACCCAAGGGTCTACCTGACGTCCCTGTATCGACTCATCCTCCATCCCTTGGCTGTCTGGGTGGTTCTTTCCGCCCTGGGGATGGAAGGATACAATCTTTTCGTGCCCGTGGTCATCTCCGCCATGCCGGTGGCCGCCAACGCGACGATACTGGCGGACGCCTACGGCGGAGACGCCCGCACCGCCAGCTCCCTGGTCTTCATCTCCACGATCACGTCCATGGCCACCATACCTCTCCTGGCCTGGACGCTCTTCGGACTATGATCAAGGCTCCGCGACGACGGGATTGCTGGAAAGCCCGAATATAAGGACCGGAATGGCGAGTATGCCCAGGAAGGCCCCGCCCGCCACCGCGTTCAGCCCCAGCATGGGATCCCCCGAGGAATAGGCGTACGCTCCCACTCCCTGGAGCACCGAACCCAGGCCCACCAGTACGATCCCGCCGAAGATGGCGGAGTTCTTGATCCGGAGTCCCGCCTGCACTCTCGCGTAGGTCGGAAGGTTCAGGGCCGGGGAAACCGTGTCCCCGGATTCCTGCGCGACGGGTACGGCCATGAAATCGTTCAGCCGCCAGAAGGACCGTATTTCCTCCGTCAGGGGGGTCACTTCGGTAACCCACTCCCCTTCCTCCTGCCGGACGGTCACCATGCTCCCCGGATCCACCGGGTATTCCTTCTTTCCCGCAGCCTCCGGGGAGTCTATGGACACGACCACGGCTCCCTCGAAACAGTATATCTGCGCTACAGGTTTCCGGGCTTCCGTTCCCTTCCCCTTCGGCACCAGCAGGTCGTACCCGAAATCGGTTCCCCGGACTCCGGCCACGACGGAATCGCTGCGGATATCGAAGGAGTCCGTTCCCGCCAGCTTTTCCACCTTGGCGCGAACCCTGCCGTAGATGAGCTTGAAAGTCCGGGCGGAGGTGGAGGAAAGCGACTCCAGGGCGAAGGTGGTATTTTCGGATAGCTTAACCAGCCCGCCCGAGGGCATCAGTCGGAGCTCCAGGAATGTCTTTCTCCCGGTCTGTATCTGATCTCCCTCGACGAGCTTCAATCCGACGATTTCCTCGAACGGCAGCGACTGGCCGTCCCGGATCACCGTGACGTCGTCCCCGACATAGTACTCGACCTCGGCCCAAGCCCCGGTTCCCTGGGCCGTCGCCAGCGCCGCGGCCGCAACAAGAAGGGCGAAGAAGGAAAAGGCACTTTTCATGAAATCAAGTATACCATGAACGCCGCAACGGCGCCATTCTCATCCTCCGATTGAAACCGTTTTACCGGGGCAATATACTAGCGCCGATGGAATCCATCCGGAACGAGATCCGCCTGTCCTACTCCGACCCCCGGATCAACGCCCTGGCGTCGGCCGCCGGGGAAGCCCCGGATTCGCCGTACAGAATGCGGTACGGAAAAAACGAAGAGTATTTCCTAGAGTTTCCCGGGGTCATCGAAATTCCCCATTTTCCCATCCATCACGACGTACGCGTTCCGGAACCCGCGGCCTCCTATCTCGCCCCCCTCCGGGTCTTCCTGGAACAGCTGGTCCGTCTCCTGCCCTCGACCTTCCGGGACCTTTCCCACATCTTCGATCCCGCGGAAACCCTGAAGCCCGGTTTCTATCACCTGTACAGGATACAGGATTCCCTCTATCTTTTTATCCTGCGCGCGGACATCCTGAACCGCCCCCTGGAAACCGAGCTTCTTGAGCCCGGCACCAACGACTTAACGCCTTCGTATCGCACCCGTAGGCTCTACATCGAGAGCGAGATGATCCCCCTTGAACGCATCGAACGGCAGGGCGGCCGGGAGCTGGCATTTTCCGTACGCCAGCTCCTCTCCAACACATGGATCGGGGAAACCGGGCGGGGCTACCAGGTCCGGGGCATCTGGATGGACGCCGACCTCTCCAAATTCCTGTCGCATCTCGTCCTCCCGGAGGGCAAGCGTCTCTATCCCTTCCTGCCCCTGTTCTGCAAGTATAAAACCGTGTGCGCCTTCGTCCCCGTCCCGGAATCCTCCTCCCGCAAAAGAATCCTGCCTCTCCTGCACCGTATCCTGGAATTCCTGGAGCCGGAGACGGAACGTATACAGACCATACTGAAAGCCTCCGCCTTTTCCGAGGCCAACGAGGATTTCCGCGCCCTCCGGAACCGCGTCCCTCCATCCTGGAAGGAAACCTACCGCGACGTCTCGGTCACTCCCTACCTGAACGAGCGCGACGACAAGGAGTACGAGCTTGCCTACCCGAAAGCCTGACCGCCTCGACCTGCCGGGGCTGCGCGTCACCGTGATGGGCCTGGGGGTCAACGGCGGCGGACTTGCCACGGCAAAGTTCTTCGCCTCCCGGGGTTCCTCCGTCACCGTGACGGACATGAAGGGACCGGAAGCCCTGAAGGAGTCCATCGCCGCCCTGGAAGGCCTTCCCGTGCGCTACGTCCTGGGACGGCACGAAACGGCCGACTTCTCCGGGGCGGACCTCGTAATCAAGAATCCCGCGGTGCGCGCCGATTCGCCCTACCTCATCGCGGCCCGCCGTGTGGAGACGGACATCTCCGTATTCCTCCGCTTTTGCCCCGGCCCCGTCGCGGCCGTGACGGGATCCAAGGGCAAGTCCACCACGGCCAGCGCAGCGGCGTACGCGCTCTCGGCCCGGGGAAAGGCATTCCTGGGCGGCAACATCACCGTATCTCCCCTTTCCTTCATCGATGAGGTCCGGGAGGATACACCCGTGGTCCTGGAGCTCTCCAGCTGGCAGCTCGGGGACCTCCGGGGACGGGGTCTTCTGCGGCCGCGCGTAGCCGTCCTGACCCGCATAGTACCGGACCACCTCGACCGCTACGCATCCATGGACGAATACGTAGCCGACAAAAGATTGATATACGCCGACCAGGATCCTTCCTGCTACACCGTCTGCGACCGGGACGATCCTTACGGCCGGTCGTTCGGGGAAGAGACCCCGGGAACCCTTTTCTGGTATGCGGAGCATCCGGAAGAGGGCCTTCCGGGCGCCTTCTTCCGGGGCCCCGAGGGGGTTTACCGAGACGCATCGGGCGCCGAGGAAACGATCCTTCCCGAGCGTCTAAGGGTTCCAGGTCCGCACGCGCGGAAGAACCTCCTGGCCGCGGGCCTCGCGGCCCGGCTGATGGGCGTCCGAGCCCCGGACGTCTCCCGGGCGCTGGGGGAATTCCCGGGGGTGGAGCACCGCCTGGAGGTCTTCCTGGAATCCGGGGGCGTCCGATTCTGCAACGACTCGGCGGCTACCGTTCCGCAGGCCGTGGAGGCGGCCCTCCGCGCCTTCGACCTTCCTCCCGTGCTGATCACCGGCGGAACGGACAAAAACCTGGACTTCGCCCCCGTCCGGGATGCCTATCGTCGGGCCAAGCATATCGTTCTCCTCGCCGGATCGGGTACCGAAAAGCTGCGCGCCCTCCTGGACGCCGACGGGATTCCCTACGAGGGCCCCTACGACGACCTGGACCGGGCGGTCCGGGCGGCCCTCTCGCAGACACGGCCCGGGGACACGGTGCTGCTTTCCCCGGGTTGCACGTCCTTCGGTATGTTCCGCAATGAATTCGACCGGGGCCGCCGGTTCAAGGAAACCGCCGCTCGTTTGGCCGCTCGGATCGATACGCCGCCCCCAAAGGAGGAATCCAATTGAAACTAACTCCCCTGGAGGGAAGCTACTCCGTCTACCGGTTCGGGGCCGGGACCGGTTTCCCGGACGGAATCGAAACGATCCCGGGCTTTGTCAGCGTAACCCGTACGCCCGAGGAACTCTCCGTTGTCTGCCTATCCGGCTCCATCCGCGGCGCGGCGCGGGAGGAGGAAGGATGGGTGCTCTGGAAGGTCCAGGGCCCGCTCGACTTCGGTTTGACGGGCGTCCTGTCGTCCATCGCGTCTCCCCTTGCGGCCGCGGGGGTGAGCATCTTCGCGGTCTCCACCTACGATACGGACTATATCCTCTGGAAAAAGGTCCAGGCGGATCGGGCGGAGCGAACCCTTCGGGGGGCCGGTTTCCAGCTCTAGGAACGAATCGTCGGGAGCCTAAGAATACGTGACCGAGCAGTACCCGACAAAGCTGTCCGCGGGGTGTACGTCCCGGCTCGTATAGTAGCCGCAGAGGCGGGCCTCCGTGTGCCCCGCTGCCCGCGCGTAGCCTATGGCGGCCGCGGCAGCCCCCGGGGAACAGGCGGCCCGCAGGTCGTTTCCCCTCCGCAGGCTTTCCCCTGCGTCCAGGGCAAGGAAGGCCTCCACAATCCCCTTGTCGTTGACGTTCCGGACCCAATCCTCCGCGGCGTCCCCGGTGCCGTGGGGGGAAAATCCGTAATTGGGCCCGTAATGGGTCAGGTCCGTGGAGGCGAGAAAAAAAACCTTTCTTCCGAGCTCCGCCGCCGCCCGGGCTACGGAAGCGCCGAAAACCTCCGAACGGGCGTCGTTGGGGAGGCGCAGCCAGAGCAGGCTTGCGTCGGGGAACCGGAGCTTCACAAGGGGAAGCAGGACCTCGACGGTGTTGTCCTGCCATAGGTCCGGTTCCGTACTCACGTGGGCATGAAGGGCCCGGACGAATTCCCGGTCCGAGGGCAGGGATCCCAGGGGCGTATAAAAGGCTTCCTCCTCGGCGGCGAGAACTCCGGCTCCGCCGGGGCGGTGTCCTCCGGCCACGATGACGGTTTCGCATCCCGGCCGCGCCCGGCGTATCGTATCCCAGGCCAGGGCTCCGGAAAAGTGCCATCCCGCATGGGGGGCGATCCCCGCGGCCGCGTTTCGTTCCGGATCCGCCTCCAGGGTGCGCTCCCACGCCGCGGCCATGGAACGAATCTCCTCCGCGTCGGAAGGATACCAGCCTTCCTCCAGGGTCCTGGGCCGAGTCACCATTTCACGCCCCCTCGAATATCATCCGTTTCGTTTTACGCCGGTATATAGTATACTGGAAAAATCTATGGATGGATCAAAACGTACGCTCTATCTCCTGGTCAGCCTGTGCGTTTTCCTAGCGGCCTTGGGCGTATCCGCCGCGGGATTGGCGACCCGCTATTCGGAAAACCTCCGCGGGGCGCACTCCACCTTCCAGGCTCTCCAGTCCTCAGCATCCCGCGCCATGGCCCAGTCCGGCCCCACGGACGAGGCGTGGAGGTCCGCCGCTAAGAGGTTCTACCGGAGCGACGATTCGATCCTCCTGATAGCCCTCCACGCCCCGGGGCAGGGGGTGCTCCACATGGTGCCCCGCTCCGCGCCGTATCTTTCCCAGCCCCCGGAGACGGCATCGGCCCTGCCGGAGCTTCTCTTTCCGCCCCAGACCGTCTCCCGCCTTTCCGCCGTGGTAGGAACCCAGTCGGGCTCCCCGGTTACCCTGGATGTCCTGTATTCCCTCCTTCGCCAGCGGGACGTATATGAAGCCGCCCGCCTGGGGCTCCTCATAGCGGCCTCGTGGACCGCGCTCTCCCTGCTCGCGGTGACGATCGCGGGGCTACGCCGCAAGCCGCCCGACTCTTCTTTTTCCCGAACCGTTTCGGGGTTCCCGGACCTTGCCCCCGGCCTAGCGGACGCGGATTTCGACCTTCCGAGTTTTTCTTCGGGGGCCGCCGAGGCGAATCCCTCCGGGGCTCCATCTCCCGGGCACCCTGGGGTTGGGAATCCGGACCGGGCTTCCGGAATCCCCGGTACTTTACCTTCCACCCTGTCGCCCAAAGGCCTTTACTCCCCGGATTCCGGGCTCGGCTGGGAGGAATACCTCCCCGAGCGGCTCTCCTCGGAGCTCTCCCGGGCGGCCTCCTTCGAGCAGGACTTGGTCCTCCTGCTCCTTTCCCACGATGGTATAGCCCGAAGTTCCCCTTCCTTCCACAGGATTCAGAAAACCCTGCTCGAGTTTTTCGCCTTCCGCGATCTGGCCTTCGAACAGGGTCCTTCGGGATTCGCCGTCATCCTGCCCAACATGGACTGCGAACACGCGCTGCGACGAGCGGAGGAGTTTCTAAAGAAAATTACTTCGCTTTTGCGCGGGGACGAGGGGCCCCAGGATCACCGTAAGGTATTCCTCGGCCTATCGTCACGATCCGGCCGGCTCGTGGACGCGGAACGCCTGTTGAAGGAAGCCCGCGCGGCCCTGGCGCGGGCCCGGGATGAGGCGGATTCCCGAATCGTGGCGTTCAAGGCGGACCCGAACAAGTACCGGGCCTACCTTGCCGGCAAGGAATAGCCGGAGCTCCCTCAACGGGCGTCTTTGCGGGTCAAGTCCGACGGCGTCCGAAGGGCATCCCGGATTCTCCGAACGTCGACCCTAAGGACCAGCCTCGTACCCGTCCTGGAAGCCGTGTACATCCCGGAGCCGTCCGTTCTCCCGGCTATTTGAAGGGTGCGCAGGGTGCCCCCTCCCAGTTCCAGTTCGATCCGCAACCCCTCCGCTCCGTCCGGAAATCGGTTTTCCGGGGAGTAGTCCTCTCCCTCCAGGTACATAAGGGCGCGTACGAAGCGCTCCGCCGCCGAAGGATCCAGGTCGGGTATCTCCCCGCTGGTCCAGCCCCGTTCCGCGCTTCGCGTCAGGGTGAAATCGGCCCGGTATGCCTCCCGGGGGCCGTACTCCAGAAACCCGGCCACCCGGAGCCTCTGCACGTCCTCCAGGGGCACGGGCTCCCCGAGGAGGCGAAGGTCCAACCACGCCGTCCGGGACGCGGGGAGCCTGGAAGCCAGGGACGCAGGGACGGAGTAGCTCCGTATCTCCCCCTCCCTGCGAACGAAAACCCTGGAACCCTCCGGAGTATAGCGGCCGACCCGGAAGTCGGCCCGCGCGCTTCCGTCCCGGGAAAGGAGACGGACCCGGCGGGAGGACGACCCGCCCAGGCCCAGGCTTTCCCAGGCCGATTCCGAGCGGCCGGCTTCCTGCAGCGCCCGGACGGAGCCGACCGCGTCCAGGAATGCGTCCACCCGCTCGGCCCGCGCCGGCAGGCTCCCGCCGGGGCTTTCCAGAATCCAGGCGCCCCCATGGCGGCGGAAGACCTGAGTCCCGAAGGGCCGGGAGATCTCCACGGCCGCAACAAGCTCCGGATCCGCATCCAGGAGCCGTCCCCGGGATGCCCGGGCCGACCGCGCCCCCGCCGATAAGGCCGTGCCCGCGGCTATAGCCAGGACGAGCAGGATATCGAGGACAAGGAGCGCCTTGAGCTTCTCCGGATACCGCATCACCCTTTCATCTCCCCCCGGGAAGTTCGAGCGATCACCCGGGCCGACCGCTCCATCCGCCTTCGTTTCGCCCTTCGCAGGAGCCCCAGGAAAGCTATCAGGAATGGGATAAGGAGGAGGTTCAGGAAATAGACGGAGATTACTTTACCGGCGCGTTCTTCCGGGTCCTCCTCGACCCGAAGCCGCGGGATACCCCGAGTGCCCGCCGGGAGGGGCAGGTCGTCCTCGGCCGACAGCCAGTCCGCGGCGCCCACCGCGAAGGTCACGTTGTACTCGCTCTGGCTCAGCTGCATCAGGTCCGTCAGGAAGTCGGAGGATCCCACCGCCACAAGCCTGCCGGGCCGGGCCGTTCCCCCTGCCGGGGCATCCTCCGGAGGAATCCCGCCGCCCGGTGAGAACGGAACGGGCCTCTCGAACGCGTTCGGGAAATCCCCCGACAGGGCGGCCGCCAGGACATACTGCCCGCGCGTGGCGTCCTCTTCCTCCCGGTAGAGGCTCTCTTCCTCCGGGCCCGCCGCGAAGGACCGCGTCTGTTTCCAAGCCCTGGGCGTGCTCCGTACCAACGCTTCGTACCGCAGTCCTTCGCGCCCCGAGATTTCCAACGGGCTGGGCCAGTAAAGGTCCAGCCCGGAGAATCCAGCCGTGACGGGATGGGACTCGAGAACGTTCCGTCCCTCCGCGGCCACCCAGTGAGGATACCGGACATACCGGTAGACCGCCCCGCCCTGGGGGCTCCGGGTCTGGAAGGGAACCGTCCGGCAGGAAACGTCCAGCACCAGCTCTTCCGGAACCTGTACGCCGTAGCTCCGGAGTAGATCCAGGAGGGCGTTGTTGCCGAGAGGCTCGGCCCGGAGTCCACGGTCGGGATCCACGCGAACGCCGCGCACGGCGGCCAGCACGCGCCCCCCCGAACTCAGGTAGCGGCTCACGTGGAAGGCATCCCGGTCGTCCAAGGCTGCGTTGCCGAGAAGGAAGAGCACGGATACGTCCGGTCCTACCTCTTCTCCCCGGGAGAGTATCCGTACCTCGTAGCCCGCCCGAGCCAACGCCGCGCGCAGCTTGAACAACTCGACCGCCTGTCTCGAAGACTCGCCAGCAGCCCCGCGACGGGAACCACGCCCCGCACCAGGCTGCGGACTGCCTTTACCATCTCGTATTCCAGGTTCTCCGCGCCCAGTACGGCGGGCAGGACCCGGAAGTCGTCCAGATACTCCAGGACGATCCCCGAATAGACCGTCGCGATTCGGGCCTCGCTCCGCTCCTCCACCCGCATCTGCCGGGGATAGACGCCGAGGGATTCCACCCTACCCTCCCTGCCGGAGGGATCCTGGACGGAAACCCGCAGGCTTCCGCGGCCGTGCGCCTCCATCTCCCTAAGCAGATCCTCAACGGCACGGGGGCCCGGATGACGGCGGGCCAGGGAATCCGAGACATAGTACGTGACGGAGACCGTCTCGGGAATCTCCCGGTGAAGGCCGCGGGAAGCCTCGGAGAGCGTGAAGGAACGGCCGGAGGTAAAGTCTATCCTAAATCGGAATATGCCGCCGGCCGCGGCGGCCAGCGCGAAGGCCGCGAGGGCAAGGGCCTGGAGGATCCGCTCCTGGCGCAGCTTACGGGCCGAGACGCTCCGGTCCATCATTTCCAAGCCGCCTTGGAAAGGCCCTTGGCCGTGAGATACAGAAAGAAGGCGGTCACGAGTACGAAATACCCCAGGTCCCGGCTGTCCAGGACACCCCGCACGAAGGACTCGAAATGGGCATCCAGGGACATCCAGGAAAGCGCGTCCGCGGCAGGTGCAGGAAGCCTCGTCCGGGCCGAAATACTTCCCGCGAGGGAGAGGACCAACAGCGCCGCCGAGGAGAGCAGGAATGCGCTCACCTGGCTCCGTACGCGGGAGGAAACCATCTGTCCTACGGCCGCACAGGCCGAGGCCATGGCCAGGGCCCCCAGATATTCCGTCCCGAGTACTCCCGGGTCGAAATCCCCGAAGCCCGCCAGGGAAAGGGGCACGAACGCCGACGCCAGGAGGGTCAGCGCGATGACGGCCAGGACCCCCAGGTACTTGCCCAGGACGATCTGGGCCGGGCTAAGGGGAAGCGTCCTTAGAAGCTCGAAGGTCCCGGTCCTCCGCTCCTCCGCCCAGGAACGCATGGTCAAGGCGGGAACCAAGACCGAGAAGACAGCCGGCATGATCTCGAAATAGGGTCGGAGGGAGGCCTCCCCGAGGGCGAAAAACCCCCGTACGAAAAAGAGCCAGGCCGAGGTAAAAACCAGGAAGAACACGGCGAATACGTAAGCGGGGGCCGTGTTCGCCGCCGTCCGGAGTTCCTTTCTAAGAACGGCGAGAACTCCTTTCATGCCGGGTCTTCCCGGGTCAGGCGCGCGAAGATGTCCTCCGTGGAAAGCCGCTCCTTTCGAAGCTCCAGGATCTTGAAGCCCTCCGCCTGGGCCCAATCCGATACGGATTCCGCCGCGTTTTCCGCCCGGCCCCGTTCGGCCGTTATCCGCACCCGGAAGCTTCCGGGAGTATCCTGCTCCGGCTCTCCATCCATCCTTCCCGCTCCCAGCCGGAAAATCGCGGAAAGGATCTCTTCCCGGGAGCCCGCTTTCAGGAGGAGTTCCAGCCGCTCCTCCGTCTTCATGGCTTCCGCAAGCCGGTCCGGCGCGCCCCGGGCGGCGATCAAACCTTCGTTCAAGATGAGGACTTCCGAACAAAGGGCGTCCGCATCCGGAAGGATGTGCGTGGAGAGGAGCACCGTCTTCCGGGCGCCCAGGTCCCGTATCAGGGAACGCGTCTCCAGGATCTGATTGGGATCCAGCCCCGTGGTCGGCTCGTCCAGGATGAGAACGGGGGGATCTCCCAAAATAGCCTGGGCCAGCCCCACGCGCTGTCGGAATCCCTTGGAAAGGTGTTCTATCGGCACGTCCAACACGTCCCGTATACTGCAGGCTTCCGCGGCCTCCCCGAGGGCCGAACGCCTTGTCCGCGCCGGAATCCAGCGCACATCCGCCAGGAAGCCCAGATATTCCCGGACCGTGAGGTCCGGGTACAGGGGGACCGTCTCCGGCAGGTATCCTGTCCGCTTCTTGATTTCCAGGGCGTCCACGGCGGCGTCGAAACCCTCAACCCGCACGGAGCCGGAATCCGGTCCGTGGAACCCCGTCAGGACTTTCAGGATCGTGGTCTTGCCCGCCCCGTTGGGTCCCAGGATCCCCACCACCCGGCCCGGCCCCGCGTCGAAGCTGACGCCCCGAACGGCCTCGAAATCCCCGTAGCTCTTTCTCAACTCCCGCACCTCGATCATGCCCCGCCCCGTTCAGTCCACATACTCGATGGGGATGCACATCCGGTCCCGGGTGAGCACGGTGTCCGGAAATACGGCCCTGGCTTCGGCCAACAGTCGCTTCAGGTTCTGCTCCGTGTAGCGGGGGCTATAGTGGATGAGCGCCAGCTTGCGGATTCCCCCGGCCGCCTGGGCTATCAGGGCCGCCTGCTCCGCCGTCATATGCTTCTTCTCCTCCGCGCTCTGTTGGAGCTCCCGCTCGAACATGCCCTCGCAGACAAAGAGATCCGACCCCGCCACCTGGGCGGCTATCTCCGGGAAATGCAGGGAATCCGTCACGTAGCTGAACTTCCGTCCGCTCCGGGCCGGTCCCATGACATCCCCCGGCCGGACGAGCCTTCCGTCCGGGAGACTGACCGCTTCGCCCCTCTGAAGCACGGACCATAGGGGGCCCCGGGGCACGCCCGCGGCCTCGGCCCTCTCCGGGAAAAAGGATCCGGGCCTCCCGTCCTCCTCCAGAACATAGCCGACGCAGGGCTTCGTGTGGCGCAGAGGAAAGGCCCGGATACGGAAGCCCTCTCTCTCGTGGCAGACGCAGGGAGCGTCTATCTCCCTCACCACGATCTCGTAGTTTACGTACATGTCCAGGACCTTCCGGCTGGACTCCACGTACTCCGCTATCCTGGGCGGCCCGTAGATGAAGAGGGGCTCGTCCCGGTCCACTTGGCTGGAGAGCATGAGCAGGCCCGGCAATCCCGTCACGTGGTCCGCGTGGGTATGCGAGATGAAGACGGCGTTTATCTTCTTCCACCGGAGGTTCAGCCGGCGCAGGGAAACCTGCGTACCTTCTCCCGCGTCGAACAGGAACAGGTCCCCCTCCCGCCGCAGGAGAACGCTGGTCAGGTGACGGTGCGGCAGGGGCATCATGCCCCCGCATCCCAAAACGAAAGCTTCAAGATTCATGGAGAACCAACTATACCCAAACACCGCCCCCGAGGCAATGACGCGGCCGCCGGCCTATTTTCCCCCGCCCGATCTTGTACGGACCCGGTCTTTCATGCCACAATTAAGAGGTATGGATGAATTCAAACAACTCGGCATCCGCGAGGACCTCGCCCGCGCGCTCGCTTCCTTCGGATTCGACGCACCCACGGAGATACAAAAAAATGCGATTCCGGCCCTCTTAGGCCGCTCGGACGCTTATATCAGTTCCGCCACAGGTACGGGTAAGACCTTCGGCTACCTTGTCCCCGCCCTCCAGCTCCTGGATCCGTCCTCCCGCCTTCCCCATTGCCTTGTCGTCACTCCGACCCACGAGCTGGCGGTCCAGGTCGAGAAGGAGGCGGACAGGCTCTGCCGTTCCGCCGGGTTGGAGGCGAGGAGCGTCCTCCTCATCGGTTCGGTCCAGGCCCGCAGGCAGGCCGAAAAACTCCGGAAGGGCGGAGCTTTCGTTATAGGGACTCCGGGCCGCATACGGGATCTCATGGCCGCGGGGGAGCTGGACATCTCGGGCCTGCTCTTCGTCGTCCTGGACGAGGCGGACCGCCTTTTCGAGAAGGAGACCCTTCCGGACACCTCCGCAATCCTGGACGCGGTCCCGAAATCCTCCTGCCGGGTCCTCGTCTCCGCGACCCTTCCCGACCGAGTTCGGGAGAAGGCCGCCCCCTGGTTCCGGGACCCCGCCGTCCTGGTGCTGGACAATTCCAAGGCCCTCCGGGAGAGCATAGACCACTGGGTTTTCCACTCCCCCTCCCGCAGGAAAATCGATTTCATGCGTATATTCGCCACCGACAACGCCACGCGACG
>CAYTYG010000052.1:7392-12976 GCA_964441515.1 uncultured Treponema sp. | reverse complement strand
AGGGGGTGAAGCCCTTCTTCTGGAGGCGGTCCAGGGCGAAACGCACAAGGGCCAGCTCCAGGATCACGCCCTCGTTTTTCAGATAGTAGAACTTGGTGCCCGAGACCCGGGTGGCGGTGTCGAAGTCCAGGATGTCCAGGTCCTGGCCCAGCTGGACGTGGTCCTTGGGCTGGAAGGAGAACTCCGTGGGCTTTCCGAACCGCTTCACCTCCAGGTTGTCCTTGTCTTCCTTGCCCACCGGGGCGTCGGGGTGGGCCATGTTGGGAATCCTGCGGGCTTCCGATTCCAGGCGGGGCAGGATCTCCTCCGCCTCGGCCTCCAGGGCGGCTATGGCCTCCTTGAGGCGCTTGCCCTCGTCGATGAGCTTTTGGCGCCGGTCCGCCTCCAGCTTGCCCTTCATGGCCGCGGCGTTATCGTTCCGGGCCTTGCGTTCGTCGTCCAGGCGCTTCAGGATGTCGTTGCGCTTGTCGTAGAGGGCGGCGACGAGGTCGGCGTCGGCGTTCATGTAGCGGTCGGCGATATTCTTCTTGACCGCCGCCAGGTTTTCCTTGATGAATCGGTAGTCCAGCATGATGCGGCCGATGATAGCCCGGACGCCCGGGACGCGGCAAGGGCGCGTCCAGGTCCCGGCCCGCCGCGTAGTACCCGAAGCCCCGGGCGGAGGCCGCCTCGAAGAAGCGGTCGATGGCCGCCCCGCGTCCCTCGCCCAGGTACTCGATGCAGTACACGGACTTGCCCTGGGCCAGGAACTCGTCGAGGTTCTCAAGTACGTCCTCCTGGGGATTCCAGGGGTTGTCCATGTCCATGCTTCCGTAGAAGTAGGTATCCTCCGCTCCCACCGCGTCGATGGAAGCCCACCAGGAAGTCAGCTTCGACTCGGACATGTCGTGGATGATCCCGGTCGCGTTCTGGGGGCAGACGAGGAAGTCCTCGAAGCCTGCCTTGGCCCGGGCGCGGGCCGCGATCGCGGCGACGAGGTCCGCCATGTCGTCCGCGCAGAGCGTAAGGTTACCGGCTGCTCCGGCTCCGCTGTTGTAGGGCGCGGACTCCCCGGCTTCGACGGCCTCCTCGCTCCCCCAGTAGTAGTAGGCGTCCACGATGTCCAGGTAGACCCCGTCGAATCCCGCGTCCATGATCTTGTCCAGCGAGCCGGTACCCCCGCTGTTGAACAGGATACCCTGCCAAGCCGCGTCCCAGTAGCGGACCTTGTAGTTGCCTTCCCAGTCGGGGTTTTCCTTCCCGAGCCAGTCCGGGGGGGACGTGTCCCAGTTCTCTTGCCAGTACCAACGGTACGCCTCGGCCTCCCCGATGGAAAGGTAGGCCAGGACTGTCTTCCCGCTATCCTTGAGGCGTGCTATGTCCTCGAAGGTGAAGCGGCCGGCGTCCGACCCGTCCGAGGAGTAGTCGATCACGACCGTTTTATAGGGGGAGGCCTCGAGGGCGGCGATGTCGATGTCCTGGAGCTGGAAGGCGAAGGGGTATTCGCTGGGAAAGGTGAAGCCGCTCTCCCCGGGCGAACAGGAGACAAGGAACGGAAGGGCGATCGCAATCAGAACGCATACACCGGGTCCGCGTCTATGCAAGGGGGGACTTGCGTGTCGGGATGGGGACAATGGGATTCTCCCTGCATGGTGTTGGGATTGAGGCCAAAACGGTTCGGCGGCTCACGTACAAGTATAACGCGCGGGGGCGCCTGCGCCGGCGGTTTCGCCCAAGATTCCGGGTTGAAAGCCATGAGCCCGGGAGGCTCCCGCCTCGGACGGGCGCCTTGCATTCCCCGGCTTTTTTCCTATACCATATCCCCATGAAGATCGATATCAATCCGCGCGGGAACGGGGCCTGCCCCCTGTGTCTGCTGGCGGACGACTGCCGCGTCCGGCGCCTTCTGATAGCCAACGCCGAAGCCCTGAACGGTTCCCAGGAGGAAGCCCTGGAGATCGTGATCTACGGCTGCCCCTATTTCCGGGAGAAGGCCGATCTGTGATCGACAAGCTGGAGGCCCTGGCCGAGCGGCACCGCGAGCTGGAAAGGATTGTATCCGATCCCGCCCTCATCAAGGATCCGGCCCGCTATCGCGACGCCATGCGGGAGCATTCCCGGCTCACCCAGACCATGGAGATCTACGGGGAATACCGCCGCGTCCTGGCCGACCTGGAGGGCGCGGAAACCCTGGGCCGGGAGGAATCCGACCCGGAACTCCGGGCCCTGGCCAGGGACGAGGCCCGGACGCTGGAGGATCGGCGGGACGACCTGGAGACCCGGCTTAAGGACAGGCTGATCCCCCGGGATCCCCTGGACGAAAAGGACACCATCCTGGAGATCCGCGCGGGCACCGGGGGCGACGAGGCCGCGCTCTTCGCGGCGGACCTTTTCCGCATGTACTCCCGGTACGCGGACTCCCGCAGGTGGAAGATCGAGGTGATGAGCCTGTCCGAGACGGAGCTGGGGGGGTACAAGGAGATCGTATTCTCCGTATCCGGGGAGTCGGTCTACGAGAGCATGCGCTGGGAGAGCGGTACGCACCGCGTCCAGCGGGTGCCTTCGACCGAGGGCTCGGGGCGCATCCACACCAGCGCCGTCACCGTGGCCGTCCTGCCGGAAGCCGAGGAGACGGAAATCGACATCCGGCCGGAGGACCTCCGCATCGACGTCATGCGCTCCGGCGGACCCGGCGGACAGTGCGTCAACACAACGGACTCCGCGGTCCGGATCACCCACCTTCCCACGGGCCTCGTGGTCCACTGCCAGGACGAGAAGAGCCAGATCAAGAACAAGGCCAAGGCCCTGCGCATCCTGCGCGCCCGGCTCTTCGACCTGGAGGAGTCCAAGCGGCAGGCCGAGCGGGCCGCGGAGCGCAGGAGCCAGGTGGGCACCGGGGACCGCTCCGAACGGATCCGAACCTACAATTTCCCCCAAAACCGCGTCACGGACCACCGGATAGACCTTACGCTCTACAAGCTGGACCTTATCCTCCAGGGGGACCTGGACGAGATCGTGGAAGCGCTCAAGGCCAGCGCCCGCGAGGCCGTCCTGAAGGCCGACCGGCCATGACGGTACGGGAGGCCCTTTCGGACGGGGCCTCCTCGCTTTCCCGGGCGGGCTCCGAAACCCCTTTTCTGGACGCATCCCTGCTCCTTGCCTCCGCCTCGGGCGTGGACCGGGACCGTCTCCTTTCCCGGGGGGAGGATCCGGTTCCGGAGTCCTCGGCGGAGGCCTACCGCGGGTTCCTTCTCCGCCGCGCGGGGGGGGAGAGCGTCGCCTACATCCTCGGGAAAAAGGAATTCTACGGACGGGTCTTCCGGGTGGACCGGCGGGTGCTGGTTCCCCGGCCCGACACGGAGGTCCTGGTAGAGGCGGCCCTGGCCGAGGCGGCCCGGATCTCCGAGGAGCGGGGCATGGGATCCCCGGGGAAAGGCCGGTACTCCGGCATCCGCGTCCACGACGCGTTCACGGGCTCCGGATGCGTGGGCATCACCTTGGCCGCCGAGCTTCCGGGGGCGGAGGTGTCCCTTTCGGACGCCTGCCCGGACGCCCTGGCCGCGGCGGCGGAGAACTCGGAAGTCCTCCTGGGCCGCCGCCTTCCCCTGTTCCGCAGCGATATCCTCGCGGGCGTCCCCGGGCCCTTCGACCTGGTGACGGCGAATCCTCCCTACGTCTCCTCCCGGGAGACGGACCGCATCCAGGCGGCCGGAGCCGGGCGGGGCGCCCGGGAGCCCCGGTCCGCCCTGGACGGGGGGCCGGACGGTCTTTCCTTCTACCGGGCCTTCGTTCCGGAAGCGGAAAAAAAGCTTGCCCAGGGGGGGGCTCTCGCGGTAGAGATAGGGGAGGAGCAGGGTTCCCGCGTGGCGGGGATCTTCGCGGTCCGGGGATTCCGGGATGTGCGGATTCTTCCGGACCTTGCGGGGAGGGACCGCGTGGTGCGAGGCGTACGGGCATGAAGGAGCTGGAAGATCTTCGCAGGGCAATAGCCTCCTGGGAGCCCGAGGACCGGAACCGGACGGAGGCCGTGATCGCGGAGGCCGTCCGTATCCACGAGGGGCAGTCCCGGGCTTCCGGCGAACCCGCCGTCACCCATCCCCTCCGTGCGGCCCTGATCCTTGCGGAGCTGGGGCTCGACGCGGATTCCGTGTCCGCCGCGCTCCTGCACCACGCCCCGGACGGCGGCGTGACGCCGGAGGAGCTGGCGGAGCGCTTCGGGCCGGAGACCGCGGCCCTGGTCGGGGAGACGGGGCGCATGGCCTCGCTGAAGGCGAAGAACAAGACCCTCCAGGCCGCGGAGTCGATCCGCAAGATGTTCCTGGCGATGACCCGGGACATACGGGTCATCCTGGTCAAGCTGGCGGACAAGCTGGACAACATGCGCACCCTCAAGTGGCTGCCCGAGGAGGAGCGCAAGCGCATCGCCGGGGAGTGCCTGGACATCTTCGCGCCCCTCGCGGACCGCCTGGGCCTTTCGTCCATCAAGGACGAACTGGAGGACCTGGCCTTGAAGGAGCTCCACCGCGAGGCCTTCGACCAGATAAAGCTGATCGTTTCCAACAAGAAAGGCGAGCGCTCGGAGTTCCTGAAGCGCGTGGAAAAGGACATTCTGGCCGCGTCCGCCCGGGAGGGCATCGCGGTGGAGGTGAGCTCCCGGGCGAAGCACTTCTACTCCATCTACCAGAAGATGCGCAAGCGCAACAAGAGCGCCGAGGAGCTCTACGACCTCTTGGGGATACGCCTCTTGTGCGGGACCGAAAACGAGTGCTACGCCCTCCTGGGGGTGGTGCATCGGCTCTGGAAGCCCCTGGAGGGCCGGTTCAAGGACTACGTCGCCATGCCCAAGGCGAACGGGTACCGGAGCCTCCACACGACGGTCATGGCCTACGACGGCCGCCAGCTGGAGATACAGATCCGGACCCGCGAGATGCACCGGGTCGCGGAATACGGCGTCGCCTCCCACTGGCTGTACAAAAAGGGGAAGACCCGGGAGATCGTCCGAACCGAGGACCTGCCCCTGGTGAACAAGCTCAAGGAGTGGGGCGGGATGCTCTCCTCCGGCGCGGAGTTCCTCCAGGAGATCAAGCGGGAGCTTCTCAAGGACTCCATTTTCGTCTTCACTCCCCGGGGCGACGTCGTGGAGCTTCCCGCGGGTTCCACGCCGTTGGATTTCGCCTACGAGGTGCACACCGCCGTGGGCAACCGCTGCGTGGGGGCCCGGGCGGACGGCGCCATCGTGCCCCTGACCTACGAGCTCAAGAACACCCAGGTCGTGGAGATCCTCACCTCCAACGCCGCGCGGCCCAACATCGATTGGCTCCGGGCCGTCAAGACGAGCAAGGCCAAAAACAAGATACGGCAGTGGCTCCTGGCCAACGGGCAGGCCCTGGTTATCGACCGCAACGTCGTGGCCCGGAAGCGGGCGGAGACCGCGGAGGCCAAGGCCGAGGCGGGCAAACCGCCGGCGGCGAAGCCCGGGGAGGCCGCGCCGGAAGCCAGGCCGGCCGCCGGGGCGGAGGCCGAACAGCCCCTCGGGCTTACGGAGATCCATCCCTACGTCCCCCAGGCCGCGCTCTCCAGCGACAAGGCGGGCGTATCCGTCTCG
>CAYTYG010000052.1:4454-7382 GCA_964441515.1 uncultured Treponema sp. | reverse complement strand
ATACGCTTCGCGGGGTGCTGCCGCCCCACGACCGGGGATCCCATCGTGGGCTACGTCTCCCGGGGACGCGGCATCATCGTGCACCGCCGGGACTGCCGAAACCTCCCGTTCCTTTCGGACTTCAAGGAGCGCTCCATCGAGGTCGTATGGGAAACCCGCCAGCCGGGCTTGACCCGCAGGTTCCGGATCATCGCGAAGCGGACGCCGGACCTCTTCGGGGAGGTGGAGACCGCGGTCAAGAAGATCCAGGGGCACCTGGTGGAGGGGAAGCTGGAGGAGGACGGGGACCGCCTGGTGGGTTGGTTCACGGTGCGGATCGAACGCCCCGAGGACGCCCGCAAGGCGGAGCGCAGCGTCCGGGGCATCCCGGCCATCCTGAAGGTCCAGGCGATCAGCGGGGATTGACGGCCGTCCGGGGGAACCGATTCGGAGCCGGACGCCGCCTTTTCTTGAACTACTTGTATTCCTCCACGGGCACCCGCTTGAGGCCTTCCTCGTCGCTGACGACCACCCAGCGGAAGCTCTGGCCCAGGAACCAGGTCTTGTAGACCCTCTGTACGTCCGCCGGGGTCACGGCCTTTATCCTGTCCGGATAGCGCAGGTAGTCCGCGGGATCCTGGGCGTAGACGAGCCCCCGCGCGATCTGGGCGGATACGTCCGCGTTCCTTTTCTGGATGGCGAAGACCGAGTTCACGTACTTGTTGCGGTAGGCCGGTAGGCGGTCCGCTACGGAAGCCAGGACGTATTCCCCGGTGGCCGTGTCCTTGGAACGGATCAGGCTGCCGCTTGCCAGCATCTCCGCCGCCTCCCGCACGTAGCGCCGTACTCCCTCGATGTCCGACGCCTGGTAAATCCATAGGGTTCCGTAGGAGGCGGCCCCGGGCCGAAAGGTCGTCCGCAGGGAGTAGCAGGCGCCGTACTTTTCCCGGACTATGTTGAACAGGAGGTCGTTCAGCATGTCCGCGGCTACGGCGAAGGGTATGTAATCCCGGTCGGCGGGCCCGGGAATCCGGAAGTACCCCTGTATGTAGGCCACGTTCTCGGAGGCCGTGTGGGGCTCCAGGATGACGGGACCGGAGGTCTTGGGGGCGGCGAGGGCGGGGGGCGAGAACGCCGCCCGGGGCAGGCTCCCCAGGGCGGCCTCGAGTTTGGAGGCCAGGTCGTCCGCGTCGTAGTTTCCGACGGCCACGAGGAAGAGCCTCTCGGCGTTCAGCATGGACCGGTGGCACGCCCGGACGTCCTCCAGGGTGATGTTCTCCAGGGAGGACGGGGTCCCGGAGGGGTCCGACTCGTAGGGATGGCCGGTGAAGATGGCCTGGGTCCCTACGAAGCGCCCCCGCTGGTCGGGGTTGCCCATCCGGGACTCCATGGCCAGGGCCGCCTCGTTCATCACGTCCCGGAAGCGCTCGGGGTCGAAGGCGGGGCGGAGGAACCCGTCGAGGTAGATGTCCAAAAGCTCCGGCAGGTACTTGTCGATGCAGTTGAGGTCGTAGGTGGAGTAGTCGTACCCGGAGGCGGAGGAGACCCCGGAGGAAGTCCTGTGCTCCGTCTCCAGGACCGTCCCGTAGGGATAGGAGGCCGATCCCCGGCTCAGGAGGGAGAGGGTTACGGCCTCCAGCCCCGCCTTGGCCGAAGGAACCAGAGAAGAGCCCCCCCGGATCACGAGCTTCAGGTTGAGGACCCGGCTGGCGGGGTTCCGCTTCACTATGAGCCGGATGCCGTTGGAGAGGGTGCGGTGCTCGAAGTCCCGGATGTTCTGCTCGTAGAAGGGACCCGCCGCGGCGTCGCCCGCCTCCGGGGCTCCGGCCGACGCGGGGGATTGCCGGGCATCGGAACCGCGGGTTTCCGAGGCCGGGGCGGACACGCAGGAGGAAAGAGCTAAAACGGCGGCGGCGGCGAACAGGGCGATGCCCGGGATCGCCGCGGAGTATCTTTTCCTTGTCATGTTGGCTGCACCTCGAATCATTTCTTCCACCAGAACGCATTATCCGAGTTCAGGGTCTCGAATCCCGCCTCGGCGAAGGCCCGTTTTTCCGCCTCGTATACACTGGGGTGTACGCGAAGCGCCACGATCTCCAGGTTCTTGTGGATGTACTTGTCCAGGAAAAGGGATATCTCGCGGAATCCCACCTTCTTCATGGACTCGATATAGCTGAAGAAATAGTCCGTGGAGGCGGAGGCCCACCAGAAGCGCAGGGTGCCCAGGAATCCCTCCACCGTCTCCAACTCCAGGATGCGCTGATCCTCGATGCGCCGTTTCACGAGCTCGTACTCCTCCTCGGTGAAGTACGAACGGTCCCGGGCCATGGCGGTGAGCTCCGAGGCCCGTATCTTCTCCTTGAGCAGCTGCGCCGTGCGGGCGAAGCTCCGTTCGGGCTTAGCCAGCAGGTAGGACCAGAATATGATCTGGCCCCCGTCGGCCTGGGTCCAGTAGTACGCCCCCGTGTAGTTGGGATCGGGGATCCCGAGATCGGCGGCCACCAGGCTCTTCTTGTAGCGCCCGGAGGGATTGCTCAGGAGGGTCCCCCACACGTCCGCCGCGTAGGTGAACGCCGTGTCCCTTCCCGCGTCGGGGCCGCGGTAGTACATCTGGAGGATGCCGAAGCGGGGGTTGACGGTGGGGTCGGGGTAGACGACGTAGGTGGGCCTCCGGACGCCGGGCATGGCCTGGGGCGGCAGGGGCTTGGTCCAGGGGTCCGGGCCCCGCTCCCAGGAGCCGTAGATCTCCCGCACCAGGGCGTAGACCTCGTCCGCCGCGACGTCCCCGCCCACGAAGAGAGCGGAATTGTTCGGTATGTAATATGCTTTCTGGATGGCCCGGAGCTGTTCCGCCGTTATTTTCCGCACGTTCTCGACCGAGCCGGCCGGATCCCGCCTCCAGGGGTACCGGGAGAAAAGCCTCTTGTCGATGGCGGAGGAGAAAATCGC
>CAYTYG010000052.1:0-4444 GCA_964441515.1 uncultured Treponema sp. | reverse complement strand
CGTACGCCCCACCCTACGGCTCGGCGAAGGACCCCGTGATCTCGCTGATCACGACGCCCTTCTCCGACTCTATCTCCCGGGGATCCAGGAGCGGCTCCCGTATGGCGTAGGACCAGAACTCCAGGCCCCGGCGGAGGTTCTCGGAAGGGACCGTGAAGTAGTAATTCACATGCTCCGTACCCGTCGACCCGTTCCAGAACGGCACCCCCAGGTCCAGGTAGGCGGCGTTCACCTCCGCGGCGGTCCTGTACTTGGAGTTGCCCTTGAACATCATGTGCTCGTAGAAATGGAAGAGCCCCGCGGTCTCGGCGGTCTGGGCGATCCCCCCCCCGCGTATGGCGATCTCTATATACGCCAGGGGCGTGGAGCGGTCCTCCAGGACGAAGAGTTCCAGGCCGTTCTCCAATCTGTATCGGAAGAGACCCGGAATGTCCGTGGGCTCCGAATACGCGAGGGGGACGATCGCGAGCAAGGCCAAGAAAAGGAAAAACGCGACTTTTTTCATCCGAACTACCTCCCGGGAGGGGTATGGCTGCACAATTATCTATCGCACCAATCTACGGAGCGGGGGGGATGTCTGTCAAGGAAGAATCGCCGCCCGCCGGTCCCTATGCTTTACCGGCGTGTTTATGGTATTGTCTGCCCGGCCCGTCGACCGGGAAAGCCGGCGCCGGGAAGGATCGACATGCCCCTTACCATCATTCTGCCGGACACTTCCCCCCTGGCCATGGCCCTCTTCGGCCGCCCCGCGGAAAAAGCCCTGGCCCGACGGGCCTCCGCCTTCCTTTCTTGCGGCCTTCCGGGACTGGATTCCCCCCTGGGAACCGCGGAAATCCCCGAGCCCAGCCCCTTCCCGCCGCCCCGGGATCCCGTTCTCTTCCCCGGCGGGCCGAGGTTTTCCACCTTGGGGAAGGTCGGCCGAAAGGTCTTGAGGGGCCTCGGGTTCGCGCATCTTTGGTACATCCTGACGGTGGCGCTTCTCCTTCTCGTGTACCGGGCCGCGGACCCCCCGGTCACGGTCCTCATGGCCTATAGGGCGGTTCGGGACGGCTGGGAGCTTGCCCCCCACGGGAGCGTTCCCCTTTCCAGGGTGCCCTCCCTGGCCCGCCGCATGGTGGTTTCCGTGGAGGACGGCAAGTTCTTCCGGCATTCCGGGATCGACCTCCAGGCCATCCGCTACGCCCGGCAGGTGAACCGGCAGGTGGGCCGGCCTCTCTACGGCGGATCCACCCTCTCCATGCAGACTGCGCGCACCCTGTTTCTGGTTCCCCACAAGAGCTACCTCCGCAAGTACCTGGAGCTGATCGCCACGGTGGAGATGGAGACGATCCTCTCCAAGGAGCGCATCCTGGAGATCTACTTCTCCTGGGCGGAATGGGGCAAGGGCGTGTTCGGGCTGGAGGCCGCCTCCCGGCGATTCTACGGGAAGAGCGCCTCCCGCCTGGACTTGGACCAGACCGCCCGGCTGGTGGCGCTCCTGTCGTCCCCGATACGGTACACGCCCTCCACGGTCGAGAAAAACGGCATACTGCGCAGCCGCTATCGGTACCTGATCCGCAAGTACGGCCCCCCGCCGGCCGAGGAGCCCGCGGAGGCGCCCGCCCCGGGAGCCTAGCCGGGCGGACGGAGCGCGTCCTCCCCGCTAGTCCCGGAGCCCATCACGCCCCCGCGGAAAGCCGCCGGAGCGCCTTGTCCAGGGCGTCCGCGAAGGCCTTCAGCTCCCGGGGGCCGTAGGATCGGGACGCGTCCATCTCCGCGAGCCCCGCTGCCCGCAGGCCGGCCATGAAGTCGCGATGGGATCTCCGTTCCCGCACCGTGTCCGCCGTCCATTCCCGGCCCCGGTCGTTGATGACCGCGACGCCCGCCCCCAGGAGCGCCTGGGCGAAGGGGATGTCCCGGGTGACCACAAGGTCCCCCGGGCGGGCTCGGGAGAGTATCCCGGCGTCCACCCCGTCGGGGCCCGGGTTTTCCAATACCAGGAGCTCGGCCCCCGGGGGGACGGGTATGGGGCGGTTGGCCAGGAACACGGCGCGAAGGGCCGGGGAGGCGCCGGCGTTCGCCGCCCGTTCGGACTCCCGCAGGGCCCTCCGTGCGATGAGGGCCCGCACGGAGGCGGGCAGGGAATCCGCGTCCGCCCAGACGGTCAAACCGTGACCCCTGCGCGATAGACAAGACCCTCTCCCCGCAGGGCGTACCGCTCCGAGCCGGCGGGCACGAAGGCGCAGCCGCCCTTCCCGAGCCGGAGCGGCCGGGCGGTCTCGATTTCCGTCTCGTCCGAAACCTCCACGCTCCCATCCAGGCAGAGCAGGATCTCCGGCCCCGGGAGCCTTCGCCCCGCGGAGCGCCCGCCGGCCAGGAGGATGCGGTCCAATCGGAAATCCTCGGCCCGGGAGGGATACTCGCGGACGGAATCGTCCACCGGTACGGCCTCGAAAGGGCTGAGGCTCTCGGGATCGAAGGAGAGGACGGAGAGGAGTTCGGGGACGTCCACGTGCTTGGAGGTGAGGGCCCCGCGGAGGACGTTGTCCGAGTTCGCCATGATCTCCAGGACCGTGCCCTTGAAGTACGCGTGGATCTGTCCGGGACGGATGTACAGGGCTTGTCCGGGCTCCAGGCGGAAGAGGTTCAGGATGAAGGGCGCCAGGGCCCCGATGTCCCCGGGGTAGATGGCCATGAGCGTGAGCACCCACCCCAGGACGCGGCGGATTTCCATGTCCTTCTCCACCTCGAGCGCGCGCTTGATGCGGCGTTCCGTGTAGTACAGGATGTCCCGCTTCTTGTTCTCCGAGAAGGTGATAAACCGGTAGAAGAGCACGGAGAGCTCCACCTTTCCGGGATTTCGCTCCAGGGGTCCCACGATGCTCCGGTATTCCCGGGGCAGGGCAGCCCGGACAAGCCGGACGATCTGGTCCATGGGGCGGAATCCGCAGAGACCTTCGAATTCCTGGAGGGCCACGACCATCTCCGGCTTGTGATTGGGGTCCCGGTAGTTCCTCTCCGGGGCGTCCAGGGGGATGGAGGCGAGGTTCTCCCGCTCGAAGCCTTTCTCCGCCTTCTGCCGGGAGGGGTGGGCCTGGATGGACAGGGGAAGGGCCGCGGAAAGGACCTTGAACAGGAAGGGGAGGGAGGATCCGAAGCGCCGCCGGATAGGGGGGCCCAGGGCGGTTTCCGGGCTGTAGGCTATCAGGTCCGACAGGGGGATGTCCCCCTCCCGGGTCCTCGCCGTCGAGGGGGCCTTGGGGTGCGCTCCCATCCAGAGCTCCGCGAAGGGCCGGCGGGACGGGTTTTCGATACCCAGGAGCCGGGGTATGGCGTCGATGGTTCCCCAGTCGTAGTGCTGAACCGGGTTTTTCAGGCGGTACACGGGCATGGGTACAGTGTATCGGTGGGAGGGGAGGCGGGCAACCGGTTCAGGAATCGCCCGCCGGGCTTTCCGTCCCCCCGGGCCGGAAGAAGTCCGCGACCCGGGAGCAAACGGTATCCAGGGGACCCTTTTCCACCCGGCATCTCGGCAGGGAATCCAGGAATAGGCCGCCGTACCGCTTGTGGAGCAGCCGGGAATCCAGAACCGCCGCCACCCCCCGGTCCTCGGAATGCCGGATGAGTCGCCCGAAGCCCTGCTTGAACCGGAGAACCGCCTCGGGCAGGGAGAGTTCCATAAAGGGATTGCCCTCCCTCCGCTCGATGGCCTCCGCCCGGGCCTTCTGGACGGGGTCCGAGGGCACCCGGAAGGGGAGCTTGCAGATCACCACCATGCGCAGGGTGTCCCCCGGGGCGTCCACCCCCTCCCAGAAGGAGTCCGTGGCGAACAGGACGCTGGCCGCGTCGGCCTTGAAGGCGTCCAGGAGGCGGCTCCGCTCGTCCTGGCCCTGCCGGAAAGCGGTGATGCCAAGCTCGGTAAGGCGGGGGAGGGCGGCCTCGTAGGAGGACCGGAGGGATTGGTAGGATGTGAACAGCACCAGGGCGTGCCCTCCGGAGGCCTCCAGGAGGCGGATCACGGCCCTGTCCACGTAGCCCTGCCAGGCGGGCTCGTTGGGCGCAGGCGCGTCCTCCGGTACGGCGACCAGGGCGTTTTCCTCGTAGGGGAAGGGAGAGGGATAGACCCCCGTCTCCACCTCCGCGTCCGTGCGCGCCAGCCCCACCCGGCGCTTCCAGTAGTCGAAGGAGCCCGAGACCGCGAGGGTGGCGGAGGTGCAGACCACGGAACGGTAGGGAAGGAAGACCGCGTCGTTCATCATCCCCGAGAGGTCCAGGGGGGTCACCGCCGGGTTGTCGAGGGCCTCCCGGCAACGCTCCAGTCGTTCGCGCAGCAGCGAGGCGGGGTTGTTGAAGAGCAGGAAGACCTGTCCACCGCGCCGCGCCGCCTCGTCTACCGTGCCGAGTACGGAGGAAGTCTCCCCGCCCTCGGTGATGGCGATGAGCACATCCCCGGGCCCCATCCCCA
>CAYTYG010000051.1:12149-13264 GCA_964441515.1 uncultured Treponema sp. | reverse complement strand
CCATCGGGACCTACTTCGCGACGATACGGAAGTCCCTGAACCTGATAGCGAGCCTGGAGATGATGCGCTCCCCCGATACGGACATCACCAGCTACGTGGACAAGCGGGACCCGAGCGGGCTCAACCCCATGCGGCCGCTGGAGGGATCCCCGTACGAGGCGGCCGTGTACAGGCTATGCAAACAGTTCACGGAGGCCTATCCCGAATTCCTCGGCGTCAGCTTCGGCCTTGAAGAGAACGGCGGCTGGGTGCGTTACCCCGAGCAGGACAGGAAGAACGGTTATGATGCGCGGGAACGTTCCTGGTACAAGCTGGCCCTGGGCGCCTCCGGCCAGGCGGCCTTCAGCGACGCCTACACGACCTCCGCGGGAGAGCTCGTCGTTGTCGCCTGCCGATCGGTGTCCTACCGGGACGGCGGGCTGAAAGGCGTAATCACCATAGACGCCGATCTGGAACACCTCGGCGAGGTGATGGATGTCGTAAACGCTTCCGGCTCGACGAAAATCATACTGACGGACTCCAAGGGCTCGGTGCTGGTTCACCCTTCCGACAAGGAGGCGATTTTCAAGAACGCCCGGGAGCTGGGGATCGCGGGCCTGGCGGAGTACACGCCCGGGTCCAGCGCCGACTTCGACGAGCGAACGTCCGACGGACGGAGGAATCGCGTATTAACCCGGCCGTCCTTGAACGGCGTCCTGGACCTTAATTACATTATAATCATACCGGAATCCGAGTATTACAAAAACACGAGGCAGATACTCGTACTGATAGCCTTGTGGGTTCTCCTAGCCATGCTGGTTTCTCCGATACTCGCCCTGCTTCTGGCCCGCATCATGACCGGGCCCTTGGGCCGACTGACGGGGATACTCCGAAACATCTCCGAAGGGGACGGCGACCTGACCGCGCGAATCCCGGTCAACGCCCGGGACGAGATAGGCGTCCTGTCGGGCTACTTCAACAAGACCATCGAGAAAATCTCCGGATCGATGCAATCGATAATCAAGCAGGCGTCCTCGATGAAGTCCGTAGGGGAGGATCTCGCGGCGAACATGGCCGAGAGCGCAAGCGCGATCAATCAGATCAGCGCCAACATAGCGAGCATCCGGAACCAGGTG
>CAYTYG010000051.1:7965-12130 GCA_964441515.1 uncultured Treponema sp. | reverse complement strand
AACCACCGTCGAGCAGATAGTCAAGAACATTGAGCTCCTTAAGGCCAGCATAGACAGCCAATCCGCCAGCGTCGTCGAATCGTCGGCTTCGATAGAGGAGATGGTAGCCAACATACGGTCGGTGACGCAGATACTCGGCTCGAACGCCCATACCGTGCAGGAACTCACCGAGGCGGCCGACTTGGGCCGGGAAAAAGTGGAAGCATCCGTGGAGATGACGAAGCGGATAGCGGTGGACTCCGAGAGCCTCCTAGAGGCCAGCTCGGTCATTCAGAACATCGCCAACCAGACGAACCTTCTCGCGATGAACGCGGCCATCGAGGCGGCCCATGCCGGCGAGGCGGGCAAGGGCTTCGCCGTCGTCGCGGACGAGATCCGCAAGCTGGCGGAAGACTCGAACTCCCAGGGCAAAACCATCAGCTCTTCGCTCCAGAACCTCAAGAACATGATAATCGAGGTATCGGCCGGGGCGGAAACCATCCGGAACCAATTCGAAACCATCTTCGGCCTAACGAGCACCGTCCGAGAACAGGAATCGGTCATCAAGAACGCCATGGAGGAACAGAACTCCGGCGGGACCCAGGTGCTCGAGGCCATCCGGCAGATAAACGACATCACCGGCGAGGTCAAGGGCGGTTCCGAGCAGATGCGCAGGGGAAGCCAGGAAATCCTGGACGAGATGGAACGCCTGGCCTCGGTGACGAGGGAGATCAGCCAGAGCATGACCGAGATGACCCAGGGCGTCTCGGAAATCAGCGGCGCCCTGCAGGAGGTCAACCAGGTCGCGGTTCAAAACAAGGAGAGCGTTTCCATCGTCGTCGGGGAGCTGGGCAAGTTCAAAACCTGACCGGACGGGGAACCGCGCCCGGCGCGCCGGGCGCCCGGAAGCGCATCGGGACGGACGCTAGACCCGCTCCAGGAGCTGCTCGTAGGTGGACAGCCCCGTGGCTTTCGCGGCAACCTCGGTCAGGGGCACGATATCCTCCCGGGCTATATGCTCCAGGGCGAACTTTCGGTTCAGGGCCATGAATTCCCGCAGTCCCACGGACACCCGGTTCAGGAAGGAATAGACCCCCACGGCTCCCGCGGGCAGTTCCAGGGCTTCCTTACCGTACACGGCCTTGAGCAGGCGCAGGTCCGCGAAAACCTCCTCGAAGCTGGAACCGAAACGGGCATACTCCTTGGGCACGGAACCCTTCCGCAGGGCCTCGCCGACGTTGCGGCCCGCGAAGGCGGCAGCCATGGACGCCCGTCCCAGGGCTATGAGACTCACGTAGGGAGCGCCCAGGGCAAGTCCCTTGTAGACCTGATCCTCCAGGGCGAATCCCCCGGCCATGGCCACGGGCGGAAGGGGTCTGCCCGCCTTTTCGAGCCCCGCAAGGATGCGGCAGACCAGGACTTCCAGCGTCACGGTCGGGATGCCCCACTCGTTCATCATCCGGGACGGGGAGTGTCCCGTCCCCCCCCCCGCGCCGTCCAGGGTCACCAGGTCCACCCCGCACTCCGACGCGGTCTCGAGGATGGTCCGCAGGTCCCGGGGATCGAAGGGCCCCGTCTTGAAGCAGACCCGCTCCGCGCCCAGGCGCCGGAGCTGCCCCACCCGCTTGACCAGGTCTTCCGGGGTCCACATCGGGAGCTTGCCGATCTTTTCGAACACCGGGCCCTCGCCCCGGGCGTACGCCTCGGCCACGCCCGGGTCCTCGGGATCCGGAAGGACTATGTATCCAAGCTTCTTGAACCGCAGGGCGTCCTCGATCCGGGGCACCGGACCCATGCCCTGTATCCCCTTGGCCGCCTGACCGAACTTGAGCTCCACGGATCGAACCCCGAGCTTGTCCAGGGCGAACTCCAACACCCCGTGGTACTCGTCGTCGTAGTTCGCCTGAAGTACGATGTCTCCCGGCCCGTGGTGATAACGGCGGTAGGCTTCCACCATGCGGCCCAGGAGCGGGGCGTTCCGCACCCGGGAGCCCTCCGTCTCCAGCCCGGCGTCCTTGGCCACCACGTCCTCGCCGATGACCGCGGGCACCCCGAAGAGCGCGGCTCCCGCGAAGTAGTCCTCCCAGGCCAACTTGGCCATGGCCGGGAGCAGGAACGGGGCCGTCAGGTCTACCGGCCGCTCAAGCCCGAATCTCGAGCGTATGTCCGCGTTCGGGTAGGTTGCCCGGTAGGGATCGGCGGGCAGGCCTACGGCTCCGAAGACGCGGCCGTTGATGTTGAAGTGGGAAAAGTCGAGGGGGAACCGCTTCTCCGCCGCGAACTGGTTCCTGTCCGCGGCGAAGGGGACGATGGCCTCCGCTCCCCGCACCGCCGACAGGCCGATCTCGCAGGGCCCCACGCAGTCGGCGGTGCAAACGGAGCACATGCCGGAGATGTCCGTGAGATGCGCGGGGGTCCGCATATGGGTATTCGTGACGGTGCTTCCGAGGGAAGGGCTATAGGACATAGGTATCGCCTCCTGGCAAAACGAGCATATACTCGTTTCCCGCGGCGGGCAACAGCCTTATATATTCCCGGAAGCGGCCGTCGATACCGCGCGACGTACGGGATGCTCCCCCGGCCTTGAGCTTGCCCCGGCGGGCCCGCGGCTCCGGGGAGAGGTCAATAGATCGATCCGCCCAGAACTCCCCTTATGACCAGGATAAGCCCCAGCACGATCGGAAGCACCGTGTAGGAGATCACGTGCATAGCGGTCCCGGGCTTCTCCCCCCAGCGCTCCTTCATCGCGGCCAGCTTTCCAAACTGCTCCGGCTTCTTCCGCCGCGCCCAGATCGTATAGCCGCCGTACGCGGCTGCGAGGGTTCCGACTGCGATGGTTATCCAGTTCATGTCCTTGCCTTCCTTATCGTCGCGATTTATAGCTCGTATATTGGTCCGTCCCGGTAAAAACCGCAACCCCGTCGGCATGCCTCGCCGGAGCAAGCCCGCTGCCCGGATGGACCGGCAAACGGTTTTTCCTGTTCCCGAGGCCGGCATTTTCCGCCGCTCTCTTCAGCCGTGAAAGGACCGACGGTACCGCCCCGGAGTCCATCCGACGGCGCGTTCGAAGAGTTCCCGGAAGCTGGCGGGATCCTCGTAGCCGCAGTCCCGGGTGATTCGTTCCCAGGAGAGGCCGGACGCCTCCAGAAGGCGGCGGGCTTCCTCTACCCGAACCCGGCGGAGCCAAGCCGCGGGGGAGAGGCCGAACGAGGCCGCCCATCGCCTTTGCAGGCTCCGGGGACTCAGCGCCGCCCCCGACGCCCAGGCCTCCAGGGGCGCCGGCCTCCGCCAACGGGAACGTATCCAATCGAGGGCTCTCGCGAGAACGGGGTCCGGTCGGAGCGGTATCCAGGCGCTTCCCGGAGGGAAATACGGCGTCTGCCGAGTCCGCCCCCTGTCCCAGACGAGGGTCCGGGCGCATTCGTCCGCGGTTTTCGCGCCCCAGTATCGCTCTATCAGGTGCAGCCCCAGATCCACCCACGCGAGCATGCCGCCGGCGGTTATGATATCGCCGTGATCGATGACCAGCTCCGACGCGGATACCCGTATGTCCCGCCGCAGGGCGGCCAGATCCGCGCAGAGGCTCCAGTGCGTTGTCAGCGTCCTTCCCCGGTCCAGGCCCGCGGCTGCGATCCAGGCGCTCCCCGCGCATACGGAAGCCAGGACGGTTCCCGAGTCGTGCTCCCCGCGCAGGAAGTCCAGGATTCCGTCGTCGTCCGTAGGAGGAAGGGAGGATCCGAAATAGGCGGGTATCAGGAGCACCCGGCCTTCCCGGACGCTCCCTCCTCGCCTGCGGGCCAGTTCGAAAAGCTCGCGCCACCCCCAAACGCAGGACTGTAGGCATCCGGCATATTCCAGCACTTCCCAGGTCGGTTCGGCCATGGTCCCTCCGGTTTGGCGTTCTTGACACTATACATGTCGCACGCGCCTCTGGATCGTATCCGAAATCTTATTAAAATTTCCAGAAAACAGGAGGTTCCCAATGAACGCCGCAGCCGTCGTCACCGTGGATTACCAGATGGATTACTTCCCGGGCGGCCGATTCCCCCTCTGGAGGGCGGAGCGGGCCGTCCGGAACGCCTCGAAGGTCCTTTCCTGGGCCCGGGCGCGGAACATCCCCGTCTTTCACGTGCGGCACGAGTCCCTGGATCCCAACGCCGGTTTCCTTGCCGCGGGAACCCCGGGA
>CAYTYG010000051.1:7156-7955 GCA_964441515.1 uncultured Treponema sp. | reverse complement strand
CATTCCGCCGGACGGCGGAGAACCGGTGCTTGTCAAGCACAAGCCGGATTCCTTCCTGGGAACGGACCTGGAGTCCCGTCTCCGCGCGGCCGGAGCGGGCCGCGTGATCTGGATGGGCATGATCTCCTGGATGTGCGTGGACACCACCGTACGCGCGGCCAAGGCCCGGGGATTCGACAACCTGCTGGTAGAGGACGCCTGCGCGGCGGGGTGGATGCGCCACCGAGGGCTCCCGGTCTTCCCCTGGACCTCGCACCGTGCCTTCATGGCCGCGCTGGGGTCGCACCACGCCCGGCTCGCGCGGAGCGCCGACCTGATACGCCGGGAAGCCCCGTAGCCTGTTTCAGCCCCTCCATTCCGCCAGTGCGAAGGTGATGTCGTCGGCTTGCGGAGCGGAATGGATGAATCCGCGTATCAATTCCTCGAGCTCCGAGCGGAGCGCGGGAAGCTCCCGGTTCCTGCGGGACAACAGGAATGCCTCGAGGGCCTCGCTGCCGAACTCCCGGCCCTCCGGATTTTTCATGTCCGTGAGGCCGTCCGTAGATACGAAGATCTTTGTCCCGGGGGCGAGCTTGAGCCGGGCCGGGACGTATTCCACGCGGGAATCCGGCATGCCCAGGGGGGGGTATTTCGGATTCAGCCGCACCGGCCGGGCCAGGGAACTCCCGGCTCCCGGGAATACGTAGACGGGCCCGAGTCCGCAGTTGAAAATCTCCGCATGTTTCCCGTAAGCGTCGAAAAAGAGGAAAACTCCCGCAAAAAGCGCGGCAAGGCTTACGTCCTGTGCGAAGGAAAGGCG
>CAYTYG010000051.1:1063-7146 GCA_964441515.1 uncultured Treponema sp. | reverse complement strand
AGCATGCCGACTACGCCGGCGGGAGCCGTGCGGGAGAACGCGTTCGCCAGCTCGAGGGTCTCGAAGCAGGAGGAGATCAGGCTGGTCGACATGGCCGCGGCGATTCCCTTGCCCGACATGTCGAACACGCCCAGCATCCTCCTGCAGTTCGTCAGGCGGCGGTACTGGATGAAGTCCCCCCCCACGTCGCCGGCCATACGGTTGAACCATTCCAGGGAGAGCGGGTCCGATTCGTCCCGCTCCACGCTCATGAAGTGCTTCTGCACCCTCCCCGCGTGCTCCAGATCCATGGCCTGGAGCCGGGCGGAATGGGCCAGCAGGGTTCGCACGGACGACGTACCCAGGAACTTGCCCGAGTGGTAGATCATGAAATCGCCCTGGCAGCCCTCGTCCAGGACCCGCTTCACGGCCGAGTTGACGGACTGCAGGGCGTCGAAGATGGGAACCCGGGTGAGGCAGACGTCCCCGACGGTTCTACGCCGCAGGGAGAACCTTCTTGCCAAGGTCTTGCCCATACACATATCCCGGGTGAGCAGCCCGGCGACCCCTCCGGAGATCTCCACCGGCAGGACGAGAAGATCCTTGTCGATCTCGAAGTAGCCCCGGGCGTCCTCGATGTCGAGGCTCGCGTCGATAGGATCGCCGTAGACAGCTAGACAGCCCAGGCGGTTCTTCGGGAAATTGAAGAGCCGCTCCAGAAAACCGTTTCCCCGGTTCTTTTTTTCCATGGGCGGAAACACCTCGGTAACCATCCTGATTCCCCTTCCGGCTTCTGTCAAGCGAGCCTCCATCTAGGCCGCTTGACCTTCCCGGCTCCCGCCACTAACCTAGCCGCCATCATGGCCAAGGCTATAGAGATGACCGACGCGACCGTCCTCCTGGGCGGACGCCCCGTGCTGGATTGCGTGAACCTCTCCCTGGAGGAGGGCGAGCACGCCTGCATCCTGGGGCCGAACGGGTCCGGCAAGTCGACTCTCGTGCGCCTCATATCGGGCGATCTCTTCCCCCTCTACCGGGAGCCTGCGGCCGTGCGCATCTTCGGTCAGGACCGCTGGGAGCTCTTCGCCCTGCGGAACCGGCTGGGCATCGTCTCGGACTCGCTGCAGGCGTGGCAGTCCGCGGGCGGGGAAAGCGTGCGGGACACCATCCTCTCCGGCTTCTACGGAGGCGTGGGCCTTCCCCTGCGCACGGAGCCGGAAAGCTGGATGGAGGAGCGCGCCCGGGAGGCCGCGCGGTTGTTGGGCGTCGGGGAGCTGATGGAGCGGCGTGCCGGAGATCTTTCCTCGGGCCAGATGCGGCGCGTGCTTGTGGCGCGCGCCCTGGTGCACAACCCCGAGACCCTGCTTCTGGACGAACCGTACGTCTCCCTGGACATCGGCGCGCGCCATCTGTTCGCGGAGCGGGTGCGGGACCTTGCGCGGCGCGGGCACGCCATCCTCCTGGTGACCCACGAATTGGGGGAGATACCTCCGGAGATAGACCGCGTGATCCTGGTCAAGCAGGGCCGCATCCTGGCGGACGGCCCCAAGCGCGAGGTCCTGACATCCCCCCTCGTCTCGGAACTCTTCGATCTTCCCCTTCGTGTCTCCGAGGAGGAGGGCCGGTACCGGGCCGCGATCCGCGACGGCTCGAATGTATTCCCGTGTGGAGGAGAGGATCACCGCAGCACGAAGGTCCTTCCGTCCCGCACAAAGATGGCCCGGGACAAGTAGAGGGCCAGGGCGTCCACGAGGACCTTGCGCTCGATATCCTTCCCGAGGCGGATGAGGTCCGCGATGGAAGCCATGTCCGAGACGCGCACTACGTCCTGGGAGATGATGGGGCCCTGGTCCAGCTCCTCGTTAACAAAGTGGGCCGTGGCCCCGATGATCTTGACGCCCTTGCTCCATGCCTGGTGGTAGGGCCTGGCCCCTTTGAAGGCGGGCAGGAAGCCGTGGTGGATGTTGATGATCCGGCCGTCCCAGCGCCTTGTGAATTCCGGGGAGAGTATCTGCATGTACCGGGCCAGTATCACAAGGTCGACTTCATGCCGCCCCAGGATGGATTCCAGGTCCGCCTCGTATTCTCCCTTGCCCCGGGAGGGATCCACCGTCTCGAAGGGGATGCCGAACTGGGCTGCGATGGGGGCCAGGTCCGGATGGTTCGCCACGATGACGGGAAAGACGCAGTCCAGCTCCCCGTCCCTATGCTTTATAAGAAGCTCGTAGAGGCAGTGGCTCGTCCTGGATACCAGTATGGCAACCCGCCGCTTTCGGTCCCGTCCTTCCAGGCTCCACTCCATGGAATAGCGCTGGGCGAGGCGCGAAAAATCCCGGGAGAACCCCTCCTCGAAATCCGAAGGGGCGTCCGTCTTTTCGAAGAGGGCGTTCAGGAAGAACGTGCCGATGTCGACCGCCGTGTGCTGTCTCAGATCCAGGATGTTTCCGCCGGCCTCGGCCACGGCTCCCGTGATGGCGGCTATGAGCCCCGCCTGATCGGGGCAGGACACCCGTAGGTAATACTCCGTTCGCATGCACCCCAGGGTACCGGGAACCGCCCCGAAGGGCAAGGCTTTCCCGTGTACGAACCCCCGGGGAAAGAGGTGTTGACGATTTATTCTTATGAATGCATAGTCTTCTCAAGGACAGCCGTATGCAAAAGAAATACGAAATAACCGAGCAGCTCGCGAAGAAGATCGTGGAGGATATAAAGAGCGCTTCCGGGTACGGGGCCAACGTCATCGGCCCGGACGGCATCATCCTCTATTCCTTCGAGCCGGCCCGCATCGGCACGTTCCACGAGGGCGGTTACCAGGTGATCACCGGAACCGTGGAAGAGATGGCGATCACGGACGAGATGGCCGCCACCATGAAGGGAACGAAGGGCGGCTACATCGGAGCCATCAAGATGGACGGCCTGCGCGTAGCGGCGATCGGCATCCGGGGCGACTCCATCGCCTCCAAGCCCATACAGAAGATGGCCGAACTCGCCGCCCGGGAGTCCCTGCTCCGGGACGCGGAGAGCTTCAAGGAACGGGAAAAGGTTCGGGAGATGGAGGTCACCATCGTGGACATAGCGGAACGGATGCGCATCCTCTCCATGAACGGGTCCATCCAGGCCGCCAAGCTGGGCGAGAAGGGCCAGGCCTTTAAAATCGTCGTGGCCGAGATGCGCAAGCTCGCGGAACAGATACACCAGATCGTCGGCCAGCGCTGGGGGGATTAGCGGGACCTCTCCTCTTCGAGCGGTTTCCTCCCACCCCGGCCAATCGAAGCCCGGGCCGCGGATTGGGCCAGCAGGAAGGCGCCGGCAAGCCCCGGGTTTTCGAGTTCGGGTCCGCGTATCGCCCTAAGGAAGTCCCGCCTGTCCGACGTCTTTTCCAGGTAGCCCCCGCAGAACGCTTCCGCGTGGAAGCGAACCCGCTCCAGAAGCCCCTCTGTCCTCATCACGCCCCCGCCCAGGATCACGACCCCGGGGGGAAAGGACCATGAACAAGGATACGACCCCCTGGGCGAGGTACCAGGCCTCCAGGTCCCAGGCGGGATGGTCCGCCGGGAGGTCCTCGCCGCGGGCGCCCCATCGGGCTTCTATCGAGGGCCCGGACGCCAGGCCCTCCCAGCACCCTCCGTGAAAGGAACAGACCCCCGGGAAAGAGTCGCCCGGCCGGCGCTCCACCCGCAGGTGGCCCATCTCGGGGTGCTGGACCCCGTGCAGGAGCCCACCGTTCACGACCGCCCCGCCCCCTATTCCGGTGCCCACGGTAAGGTAGACGACAGGGTCCAGCCCCCTTCCGGCCCCGAGCCGAGCCTCCGCCAGGGCCGCCGCGTTGACGTCCGTGTCGAAGCCCACGGGCACTCCCAGGGCCCTGCCCAGGGTCCCGGCCACATCCGTGCCCTGCCACCGGAGCTTCGGAGTGGAGGTGATGAAACCCCACTTCGGGGAGGCGGGATCCAGCTCCACGGGTCCGAAGGAATTCACGCCCAGGGCCTCGATCGCCAAACCGCCGCTACGGCATTCCCGGAAGAATTCCGCAACCCGCCCCAGGGTCTCCTCCGGCCCCGTGGTTGGAATGCGGGTTTCCCGCAAGGGCTTTTCCCCTTCCCGGCCCAGGGCGACGACGATTTTCGTGCCCCCCGCCTCGACGGCCCCGAACAGCTTTTTCGTCATCCTTGTTTCCCCATGGCAAAGAGGTCCCCCAGCGCGGTCAACAGCTCGGCCTCGGCCCCGGCCCCGGAAGCTCCCCGTTCCGCGACCATGTGGGGAATGACGTTCTCGATGAAGAGGACCGAAAGCCCATGGACCGTCGACCATACGAGAAGCGAGAGGATGCCGGGATTCTTCCCGGGATCCAGGCTGCCCTCCCGCTGGCAGGCGGTTACCGCCGCCTCCAGGACTCCAAAGGCGTCATACTCGGGGGATTTCGGCCGCCCCGTCCGCGCGCGTCCAATGGCCTGGAAGCCGATTCCGGAAAACATCAGGGACAGGACCTGGGGATGCTCCCTTCCGAACGCCACGTAGGTCCTGCCCAGGGTGCCAAGGCGCTCCCGGGCCGTTCGGGCCGGGAGGGCGGCCGCGTCCCGAAGGGCCCGGGTCAGGGACTTCATGCCCTCCAGCACCAGGGCGGCAAGGAGGGCATCCTTGTCGGCGAAGTGCCGGTACGGCGCCGTGTGGCTCACTCCCGCGCGCGCGGAGACCCGCCGCAGGGAAAATAGACGGGCCCCCCGTTCCGCGAGCTCCTCCAGGGCCGCGTCCATGAGCGCGCTTCGCAGGTCCGGATGGTGATACTGTTTCATAGGATTTCCGATTCTCTTTTTTTACACCCGGACGTTGACACTGTCAACATTCCGGGTTATCTTAATGTTTACAGTGTAAACATGGGCGGCTTTACAGCGCCCGCCGCGTGCCGGACGGCCGCGGAAAAAGAAAGGAGTCTTTGTATGAAGATCCTGGTTTTAAACGGGGAGGCGCGTCCCGGGGAAAGCAAGTTGGCGCGCTGGCTCGAGGATTTCGAATCCGGATTGCGGGATCGGGGCGCATCCGTGGCCCGGGTGAATCTGGCCGAACGGGACATCCGTTTCTGCACGGGCTGCTGGTCCTGCTGGTGGAGCACCCCGGGGGTCTGCGTCCACCGGGACGACATGGAGAGCATCTATCCCGAGTTCCTTGCCGCCGATCTCGTCGTCTTCGCCGCGCCCCTGGTCCTGGGGACGGTATCCGCCCTGGTCAAAAAAACCCAAGACCGGCTGATTCCCCTTCTCCACCCCTACATCGTGCTGGACCGCGGGGAGTGCCATCACCGAAAGCGGTACGAACAGTACCCGAACCTGGGACTGGTCGTGGAGCCTTCCCGCGAGGACGGCCCGGAGGACCTGGATACCGTGAAGCGTCTATTCCAGAGATTCGCGATCAACGCGAAGGCGGAGCTCCGGCTCTTCGCTTCCACGCAGGGATCTTCCCGGGAGGCCGTCCATGCGGCGCTTGCTTCTTAACGGCTCCCCCCGGGGCGAGGCTTCCAACACCCGGACGATACTCTCCTGGACGGCCGAGGGGCTCGCGTCCGCAGGAGCCCCCGAACCGCTCCTTCTGAACCTGACGGGCCCGGGAGGCGCGGAGAAGGCCGCGGCGGCATTCCTCGAGGCCGACGAGGTCGTCCTGGCCTTCCCCCTCTACACGGATTCCATGCCGGGCATCACGGCCGCCTTCACGAACGCACTGGCCGGGGCGGATCCGGCCAGGCTGGCCGGAAAGCGCGTAGGATTCATCGTCCACTCGGGCTTCCCGGAGTCCGTCCACTCCGAGGTTCTCGCATCGTACCTCCGGCGCATGTCCGCGCGCCTTGGCCTGATATGCCTGGGTGTGGCCGTAAAAGGAGGCAGCGAAGGCTTCCGCTTGAATCCTCGGAGCGGGACCTCCAGGACCGCCGAAAGATTCCGGACCCTGGGGCGCCGGCTGGCGGAAACCGGGGGCTTCGACCCGGAGACCCTGGAGGCGCTGGCCCGGCCCCGCGTCCTCGGGCCGGGCGCCGTTATAGCCTTACGCCTGCTCGCCCCCACGGGGCTTGCGAACCTGTATTGGAACATCATGCTGAGGAAGCACGGAGCCTA
>CAYTYG010000051.1:303-1053 GCA_964441515.1 uncultured Treponema sp. | reverse complement strand
GGAAGGGCCCTCACCCGCCCTTCCGGGCGATCTTGGCCCAGGTATCCCGGAGCGAGACCGTTCGGTTGAAGACAAGGCCCCCGGCTCCGCTGTCCGGGTCGCAGGTGAAATACCCCAGCCGCTCGAACTGGTATCGGTCCCCGGGTCGGGCGGAGGCCAGGGAGGGTTCCCCGACGGCCCCGGCCACCCGCTCCAGGGAATCCCGGTTCATGGTGGCAACCCAGTCCACCCCGGGGGGTACGTCCATGGGGCGCTCCGAGGGGAAGAGTCGGTCGTAGAGGCGGGCCTCCAGCGGCACCGCGGAGGCGGCGTCCACCCAGTGTATCGTGCCTTTCACCTTTCGGTTGTCCGGGGCGTTCCCCCCCCGGGTTCCGGGGTCGTAGGTGCAGCGCACGGCGGATACCTCCCCCGTGCCCGGGTCCCGGTCGAATCCCGTGCAGGTGACGATGTAGCCGTAGCGCAGGCGCACGGAATTCCCGGGGAAGAGGCGGAAGTACTTGGGCGGCGGGTCCTCCATGAAATCTTCCCGCTCGATGTACAGGGTTCCGGAGAAGGGCACCTTCCGCGTCCCGGAGCCTGGGTCCTCGGGGTTGTTGACCGCATCAAGCTCCTCGACCTTCCCGGCCGGCCAGTTCTCGATGACGAGCTTCAGCGGCTTCAGCACGGCCATGACCCGGGAGGCCCGCCGGTTGAGGTCCTCCCGCAGGCAGTGCTCCAGGAGCTGTATATCCACGAAGGAGTCCGTCTTGG
>CAYTYG010000051.1:0-293 GCA_964441515.1 uncultured Treponema sp. | reverse complement strand
CGGCGTGAAACCGCGCCGTCGGAGGCCCGCCAGGGTCGGCATGCGGGGATCGTCCCACCCGGAGACGTGGCCTTCCTGAACAAGCCGTAGGAGCCACCGCTTCGAGAGGACCGTATGGGTCAGGTTGAGCCGGGCGAACTCGATCTGACGGGAGGGAAAGGCGTCGGCCGCCTGGATGAACCAATCATAGAGGGGCCGGTGTATCTCGTACTCCAGGGAGCAGAGGGAGTGGGTCACGCCCTCCTTGGCGTCCGAAAGGGGGTGCTGGAAGTCGTACATGGGATAGATGCACC